>JALWNJ010000137.1 GCA_026995955.1 Gammaproteobacteria bacterium | reverse complement strand
ATTCCAGCCGATGTACGAATAACCGGCCACCGGACTCATGTACTCCCAGTGCTGCACGCGGTCCATGAAGGCCTTGTCGGCCAGCAGTTTGCGGTATTCGCGCGGGCGCGCCCCGTAGGTGTCGATGTCGCCATTGCGGAAGGTGGTGAGCCGCGCGCTGTCGTTCTCGATGATGCGCCAGATGAGGCGGTCGAAACTGGGCTGCACCGGCCCCCAGTAGCGCGGATTGCGCAACAGCTCCACCATGCCGGCATCCGGTGACCAGTTGCGGGGATCGGCGAGCCGATAGGGACCGGAGCCCAGCAGCAGGCCCTTGGACTGGTTGAAGGCGTTGGGATCCTTCAGATAGGGCGCGTAGAAGTGCTTCGGCAGGATCGGCATGCCACCGGCGAGCGACAGCGCATCGTAGTAGGGCTCGGCGAAGTGGAACTCCACCTCGTGCGGGCCAAGCACGGTAACGCGGTCGATCTTGCGATAGTAGGCGCGCTCGCGCGGGGCCTGGATGGCCTCGTTCATGATGAAGCGCCAGGAAAAGGCCACGTCCTCGGCGGTCACGGGCTCGCCATCGGAAAAGCGTGCCTCCGGGCGCAGGCGGAAACGGAAGGTGAGGCCGTCGTCGCTCACCGTCCAGTCGCTGGCCAGCAGCCCCTGCCATTCCAGGGTGTCGGGGTCGCGCAGCAGCAGGCTCTCGAGCACATAGCCCTGCACCTCGGCGGCATAGGCATCTTCAGATATGAAGGGCGTGATGCTCTTCAGGTTGACGCCGAAGGCCTGCACCAGCCAGTCACCCGGGGCATAGTCGGGCTGTTGCTGCGCCTGCCAGGCGCGGAGGAACACGGGCGGGATGTCATTGTGGGCGCCGGCGCGGGCTGTTTCCGTCGTCTCCGGAGCCGCCTTGCCGCCGGTGGGCACCCCACGCGCCAGCATCTGGCGCAGGGCGCGCAGGTCCTCGGCCTGTTCGCGCAGGCTCTGCTCCATCTGGGTCAGGCGCAGCCACTGTCGGTCCACCTGGTACATGGCCAGCAGCACCAGCAGAACGATCAGCCCCAGCACCGCGAAATAGACGAGATCCTTGACCGTGAAACGGTTTTCCATTCAGCCGGGCTCCGGATGCCAACTTTGTTCTTGTAAAGTGGAGGCCATCTTATTACGCTTTGCGGGATTGTGGTACCACGCCCATCCGATCAACCGTTCCACTAAGGAGTACTGGCTCATGGGTTTTCTGGCTGGCAAGCGCGCGCTCATCGTCGGCGTGGCGAGCAACCGTTCCATCGCCTATGGCATCGCCAAGGCCATGCACCGGGAAGGGGCCGAGCTGGCCTTTACCTACCAGAACGACCGCCTCAAGGACCGGGTGGAGAAGCTGGCCGCGGAATGCGGATCCGACATCGTCATCCCCTGCGACGTACAGAGCGACAGCGAGATCGAGGCAGTGTTCGAGCATCTGGACGACTACTGGGACGGCCTCGACTGCCTGGTGCACTCCGTGGCCTTCGCCCCGCGCGAGGAGCTGGAGGGCGACTTTCTCGACAATGTCACCCGCGACGGCTTCCGCATCGCCCACGAGATCAGCTCCTACAGCCTCGATGCCCTGGCCAAGGCCGGGCGTCAGATGATGCAGGGCCGCAACGGCGCCATTCTCACCCTGTCTTACCTCGGTGCGGTGCGCGCCATGCCCAGCTACAATGTGATGGGCCTGGCCAAGGCCAGCCTGGAGGCGAATGTGCGCTACCTGGCCTACACCCTGGGGCCGGAGGGCACGCGGGTCAACGCCATCTCGGCCGGCCCCATCCGCACCCTGGCCGCCTCCGGCATCGGTGACTTCCGCAAGCTGCTCGATCACGTGGCCGAGGTCGCGCCGCTGCGCCGCAATGTCACCATCGAGGAGGTGGGCAATGTCGGCGCCTTCCTGTGCTCGGATCTCGCCTCCGGCATTACCGGCGAAATCACCTATGTCGATTCGGGCTTCAACATCGTGGCGGCCTGAGCAGGGCTCGCCCTGGAACGCAAACGGCGCCCTGCGGGGCGCCGTTTGCATTTTGGGAGCGGTATCCTCTGCCGGGCTCAGTGACCGCCGAGTGCCGCCTCGGCGCGCTCCTTCTCTTCAGGGGTGAGGTACTGCTCGAAGTTGGCCTTGTTGAAGGCATGGGAATAGGCCTCCTCCGGGCTGATGATACCGCGCTCCATGAGCCCCTTGAGGGCGCTGTCCATGGTCTGCATGCCCTGGGCGGCGCCACCCTGCAGGGCCGTCTCCAGCTGTTCCGTCTTGCCCTCGCGCAGCAGGTTCGACACCGCTGGCGTGTTGACCATCAGTTCGATGGCCGCCACCCGGCCGTCCCCCTCCTTCTTGCGCACCAGTTGCTGCGACACCACGGCGCGCAGCGAGGTGGCCAGCATGGCGCGTACCTGCGACTGCTCGTTGGCCGGGAAGGCGTTGACGATGCGGTCCACGGTGGAGGTGGCACTGTTGGTGTGCAGGGTGCCGAACACCAGGATGCCGACCTCGGCCGCGGTGACGGCCAGCCGCATGGTCTCGAGGTCGCGCAGCTCGCCTACCAGAATGACATCCGGATCCTCGCGCAGCGCGGAACGCAGGGCGCTGGCAAAACTGCCGGTATGCACGCCGACCTCGCGCTGCGAGATGAGACAGCGCTTGCGCTGGTGCACGAACTCAATGGGATCCTCGATGGTAATGATGTGGCCCTTCACATTGCTGTTGATGAAGTCGATCATCGCCGCCAGCGTGGTGGACTTGCCGGAACCGGTCTTGCCGGTCACCAGCACCAGTCCGTTGGCGTTGCGGCAGAAGCTCTTGAGGATCTCGGGCATGCCGAGCTCCTCGAGGGTGAAGGCCTTGGCAGGAATGGTCCGGAACACCGCGGCAATGCCATTGATGTGGCGCAGCATGTTGACGCGGAAGCGGGCCACCCCTTCCAGTTCGTACGCGAAGTCGGCCTGGTCGTAGCGCTCGAACTCGCGCTGGGCGGCGCGCGGCGTCAGCGCCATGAGCTGCTCGGTGAGCACCTCGTTGTCGATCTCCTCCTCCTCGATCACCTCGAGCAGGCCATAGCGGCGCATGCGCGGATACTCGCCGGCCACCAGATGCAGGTCCGAGGCATCCCGGCGGACCGTTTCGCGCAGCAGTTCCTGAAGATCGAAGGCCATCCCGCGTTCCTCAGATGGAGACCTTGGGCAGCAGCGACGGGTCGGTCACGAAGCGCTGGAACTGCTGCTTGTCGGTGGCATAGAGATAGGCATCGTCGGGATCGATCTCGCCGGCTTCGATCGCCTCCATCAGCGCCTGATCCATGAGCTGCATGCCCTGCGCCTTGCCGGTCTGCAGCTGGGAGGGGATCTGGAAGGTCTTGTCGGTGGTGATGAGCCGTGCAATGGCGTGGTTCATGGTCATGATCTCGACGATGGGCTTGCGCCCGCGACCATCGGCCTTCTTCACCAGCACCTGGGTGATGACGGCGTGCAGGTTCTGCGACAGGAACACCTTGCCCTGATCGCGCAGCTCGGCCGGCAGCGCATCGAGGATGCGGTCGATGGTCTTGACCGCCGAGGTGGTGTGCATGGTCCCCAGCACCAGGTGCCCGGTCTCGGCCGCCATCATGGCCATGGTCAGGGTCTCGGGATCGCGCAGCTCGCCCACCAGGATGACATCCGGGTCCTCGCGCAGGGCGGCGCGCAGGCCATCCTTGAACGAGGGCACATGGGTCTCCACCTCGCGCTGGATCACCTGGGCCTCCTTGCTCATGTGCACGAACTCCACCGGATCCTCGAGGGTGATGATGTTCACCTTGCGGCGGCGGTTGATGTAGTCGATCATCGCCGCCAGCGTGGTGGACTTGCCGGTGCCGGTGGAGCCGGTGACCAGCACCAGGCCCTGATGGAACTCGGTGAACTTCTCCACCACCGGCGGCAGGCCCAGCTCCTCGAGCCTGGGCGTCTCCAGCGGGATGTGGCGGAAGGTGGCGCCGATGCCGGTCAGCTTACGGAACACATTGACCCGGAAGCGACCCACCCCGGGCGACATGTAGGAAAAGTCGAGATCGACCCCCTTGCGGAAGCGCTCCTTCTGCGACTCGGTCAGGATCTCGTTGATGTAGCCGGCAAGCTCGGTGTCGCGCAGGTCGCGGAAGCGGATCGGCATCAGATCGCCGTTCATGCGCAGCATGGGCGGCACGCCCACTGCGAGGTGTACATCGGAGCAGCCCTGTTCACGGCCCAGCTTGAGAAAGGCGTCGATCCTCGCCATGCATCACTCCAGCATCATTTCCAGTCGCTCGCGCAGCTCGCCCATGCTCTGGTAGCGCTTGTCCGGCTCCACCGCCATGGCCTTGCGCACCACGGCAGCCAGGGTCTTGGGGATCTCGGGCCGTTTCTCGCTCACCAGCGGCGCATTGCCCTGCACGTGCTGGTACATGAGCGACATGTAGTCCTCGCCCTCGTAGGGGGGCTTGCCGGTCAGCATCTCGTACATGATGACGCCGAGGCTGTAGATGTCGGTCCGGTTGTCCACCGGCTTGCCCAGCACCTGTTCGGGCGCGATGTAGGTAGGCGTGCCCACCAGCGTGCCGGTGCGGGTCAGTCGCGTCTCGTTGTGACGGGCAGCGGCGGCGATGCCGAAATCCACTACCTTCACCAGCCCCTCGTCGTTGACCAGGATGTTGGGGGGCTTCATGTCGCGGTGCACCACCCCCTCCTTGTGCGCCGCCTCCATACCGGCACAGATCTGCACCAGCTCGCGCAGGGCCTGCTGGATGTCCATGCCGCCCTCGCTCTGCTTGATCTCCTGGCCGAGGGTATGACTCTCGAAGTACTCCATGGAGATCGCCTGCCAGTCGCCGAAGGTAAGCAGATCGAAGATGCGGATCACATTGGGATGGGTGATCTTGCGGGTGTAGCGCAGCTCGTGCACGAAGCGCTTGATGGCCGACTCGTCCGAGGCCATCTGGGTATTGATGAACTTGAGCACGATCTGCTCGTTGACGAAGGTGTCATTGACCAGCAGCACCGTGCCGAAGGCGCCCTTGCCGATGCGACGGATGAACTGGTAGCGATCGCCGATCATCTCGCCCGGCTTGAGCAGTTCGAGGTTGAACACCTGGCCGGTCCTGGCATCGCGGACGATGCTCTCCATCTCCTGGGTCTCGGCCGTGCTGCCGTGCTCCTCTACCGACGGGGGTTCGATCTCGGCATCGAGACCATATTCGCGCCGCACACGATCCAGGGACTCCGAGCTTGCCTTGCGTTCCGACGAACCGGTGCGTGGATAACGATCCGCGATCTGCTTGACGACTTTGGTGGCCAGATCCTGCACCTCCTCCGGTGCATCCTTGACCTCGGCGAAGATGGCCTCGTTGATGTCGTCGGCATCGACCTCGTCGGTGAGCAGGGCCAGGGCGTTGAGCGCCTCCTTCTGCACCTGCGGATCCTTGTCCCTCAGGAACGGCACGATGCGCCGCGCCACACTGCTGTCGCCGATCTGTCCCAGGGCGTGCAGCACCACGGCGCGCGACTGCGCATCGCGCTCGGCCAGTTCGATCAGGGGCTCCACGGCACGACGGTTGCCCAGCTGGCCAAGGGCGTCGATGGCCCGTTCGCGCACCCACCAGTCGTCATCGGAGAGCATGTTGATGAGGTAGTCGAGGGTGCGCGGATCCTTGCTGCTGTTGATGATCTCGATGGCCGTGCGGCGCACGAACTTGTCGGTGTCCTTGATCAGTTCGAGCATGGCATCGACCACCTTGGGCCCGCCGATCTTG
>JALWNJ010000136.1 GCA_026995955.1 Gammaproteobacteria bacterium | reverse complement strand
GCCGGCATAGAGGGAGCCGGTGTAGGGCATGCCCTCGGTGGCCATGCCGATGACGGTGGGCTCGATCACCTCGCGCAGGATGCGTTGCTCGATTTCCGGGGTGATGACGGGGGCCGGCGAGTAGGCGCCCATGCCGCCGGTATTGGGGCCACGGTCGCCCTCGTCGCGGGCCTTGTGGTCCTGCGAGGTGGCCATGGGCAGCACATTGCGGCCGTCGACCATGCAGATGAAGCTGGCCTCCTCGCCGGTGAGGAATTCCTCGATGACGACGCGATGCCCGGCCTCACCGAAGGCGTTTCCGGCCAGCATGTCCCTGACCGCGGCATTGGCCTCCTCGATGGTCTGCGCCAGGATGACGCCCTTGCCGGCGGCCAGGCCGTCGGCCTTGACCACGATGGGCGCGCCATGGTCGTGGATGAAGTCCAGCGCCTCGGCCACCTCGGTGAACACGCCGTAGCGGGCGGTGGGGATGTTGTGCCGCTGCAGGAAGTCCTTGGTGAAGGCCTTGGAGCCCTCCAGTTGCGCGGCATCGCGGGTGGGGCCGAAGATGTTCAGGCCGCCGTCGCGGAAGGTATCGACGATGCCGGCCACCAGAGGTGCCTCGGGGCCGACCACGGTGAGGTCGATGCGCTCGTCCTCGGCAAAGCGGAACAGGGCGGGGATGTCCTCGGCGCCGATGTCCACATTGACCAGGCCGGGTTCGCGGGCGGTTCCGGCGTTGCCGGGGGCGACGAAGACCTTGCTCACCATGGGCGAGCGGGCGATCTTCCAGGCCAGGGCGTGTTCGCGGCCACCGCCGCCCACTACCAGGATCTTCATGCCGGGACTCCTGTCGGAGATGGGAATGGTGCCGATTTTACCGCAGTGGTCGGGTGCTTGTCGCTCAGTCGGCGAAGCGGTAAATGGCCTCGAGCTGGTCCTTGCCGGTGATCACGGTGTCGAGGTCGCGCAGGCGGCCGTCCCCGATGCCGTAGATCCAGCCGTGCACGGAGAGTTCCTGGCCGCGGTCCCAGGCATCCTGCACGATGGTGGTGCGGCACACATTGTGCACCTGCTCGATGACATTGAGTTCGCACAGCCGGTCCACGCGCTGCTCCTCGTCGAGCGCCTCGAACTGGGCCTCGTGGCGCCGGTAGACATCCTTGATGCTGCTCAGCCAGTTGTCGATCAGGCCATGGCGGTGGTTGGTGAGCGCGGCCTTGACCCCACCGCAGCCGTAGTGTCCGCAGACGATGATGTGCTTGACCTGCAGCACCTCGACGGCGTATTGCAGTACCGACAGGCAGTTGAAGTCGGTCTGCGCCACCACATTGGCGACATTGCGGTGCACGAACAGTTCGCCGGGTAGCATGCCGACGATCTCGTTGGCCGGCACGCGGCTGTCGGAGCATCCGATCCACAGGTAGTCGGGCGACTGCTGTTGCGACAGCGCCTTGAAGAACCCGGGGTGGTCGCGTTCCACCTGCTCCGCCCACTTGCGGTTGTTGTCGAACAGTTCCTTGAGCAGTTTCATGGCCGATTGTCCCCCTGGCGGGTTAGCATTGGCGTCATGAGCGCGGATTCTACCCCAAAACCAGGCGCGGAATTCGAGGCAGTGAGCCAGTTCGACCTGCATCAACGCATGGCCGAGACCCCGGGCGTGGCGGTGCTGCTGCTGACCGCGCCGGCCTGCGGCAGCTGTCGCGCCATGCGCGCCGCGCTGCTCGAGCTGGCCCGTAGCCGCTCCGACCTGCGGCTGTTCGAGGCCGACGCTGGGCGCGAGGCCGGCATCGTGCAGGAATTCGAGGTGTTCCACCTGCCGGCCCTGTTCGTGTGGCGCGACGGCGAATACCACGGCGCGCTGCAGGCCGAGGCCTTGCCGGCGCGCCTGGCCGCGGCGCTGGATGCGCTGCTCGCCGCCCCGCCGCAGGAGGCGCCATGAGGGTGGATCCGGCCAGTGGCCGGCTCGAGGGCGTGCGCTTCGTCGAATCGCCCAACCAGGATGCGCGCCCGGCGGGTTGCGACATCGACCTGGTGGTGCTGCACAACATCAGCCTGCCGCCGGGGGAATACGGCAGCGGCTGGGTGGAACGCCTGTTCTGCAACGACATCCCCCCCGGGGTACATCCCTATCTGGACGAGGTGCGCGATCTGCGCGTCTCGGCCCATGTGCTGATCGAACGGGACGGGGCCATCACCCAGTTCGTGCCCTTCCATCGTCGTGCCTGGCATGCCGGGGTGTCCTGTCACGAGGGACGCGAGCGCTGCAACGACTTCTCCATCGGCATCGAGCTGGAGGGCAGCGACGAGGTCCCGTACGAGGCGGTGCAGTACGAGCGCCTGGTGGCGGTGCTGCAGGCCCTGTTCGCGGCCTACCCGCGCCTCGGGCCGGACCGCATCACCGGCCATGAGCACATCGCCCCCGGTCGCAAGACCGACCCCGGCCCCGCCTTCGACTGGGCGCTGCTGGCGGCGCGGTTGGAAAAGCCCGTCCCGGCGGGGTAACCTTCGGCAACAACGATACCAACGGGAGTCCCCCGATGACCTTCCTCAGTCTGCTGCTGGCTCTGTTCCTGGAGCGTTTCACCAGCCTGTTCGAGCCGTGGCGGGCCCTGGACGCCATGGCCGGCTATACCCGCTGGCTGGCCGAGCGCGCGGCGCGTTTCGGCAACATGGATGGTCTGCTCGGCGTGCTGCTGGTGCTGCTGCCGCCGCTGGTGGTGGTGGCTGCGGTCGCCGACTTTCTCGATGGCTGGCTGCTGGGTCTGCCGTGGCTGGTGTTCGCCGTCTCGGTGCTGGTGCTGGCCTTCGGTCCCGATCTGGACGAAGATCTGCACCGCTTCGTCGAGGGCTGGGCCATGGAGGACGAGGCGCGCATGGAACGGGCCTGGCAGGCGCTTGGCGAGGGCCCCATGCCGGACGCCCCCGCCGAGCGGCTGCGTGGCGTGGTGGGCGGCGCCTTTGCCGAGGCCGGTCAGCGCTGGTTCGGGGTCGTTTTCTGGTTCCTTGTGCTGGGCCCGGTGGGCGCGGCGGGCTATCGCCTGCTGCACGAGCTGGCGACACACCCGGATTGGGTGGGCCCCCGCTTCCATGAGGCTGCACGCCGTTTCCTGGCGCTGCTCGACTGGGCGCCGGCACGCCTGGCGGCGCTGGCCTATGGCGTGGCCGGCAGCCTCGATGGTGTGATTGCCGCCCTGCGCAAACGGCTGTGGGCGCCGCTCGGTGATCTGCCCGAGCTGAACCGTCGGCTGCTGGCGGAGTCTGGCGAGGCCGCCATTCATCTGGAGCGCTATCTGGCCGACGAGCTGGATGCGCGCGGCGTGGCGCTGGTCACCGAGCTGGCGAGCCACCTGCTGCTGCGTGCACTGGCGGTGTGGGTGGTGGTGCTGGCGCTGATGACCATCGCCAACCTGCTCTGAAGATGCGTACCGAGCTGGAGCTGATTCGCCACGGCGAACCGGTGGGCGGGCGGGCCTATCGCGGCCATGGCGTGGACGATCCACTGAGCGAATGGGGCTGGGCGCAGATGCGGGCGCGGGTGTCCGAGCACGAGCAGTCGCCCTGGCACACGGTGGTCACCTCGCCGCTCAAGCGCTGCCGCGACTTTGCCGAGGAGGTGGCGGGCCGCTTCGACCTGCCGCTGATCGTGGAGGAGCGGCTCAAGGAGGTCGGCTTCGGCCGTTGGGAGGGCTGTACCCACGACGAGGTGCGCAGCCGCTGGCCGGAGGAATGGGCCGCCTTTCACGAGGACCCGGTGCGCCACCGGCCCGAGGGCGCCGAAGATCTGCACGCCTTCATCGGGCGGGTGGCCGAGGCGCTCGAGGAGCGGGTGCGCATCCATCGTGGCGAGCGCGTGCTGGTGGTGTGCCATGCCGGTGTCATCCGTGCCGCGCTGGTGCATGCGCTGCAGGCGCCCCCGGCCGCCATGTACCGCATCCGGGTGCGTAACGCGGGCATCACGCGCCTGTGGCACGAGGACGACCGCTGGCAGGTGACGGCGATCAACGCCTGAAGGTTTCCTGGCCAGGAACGAGAAAGGCCCCGCAGTGCGGGGCCTCGTTGTGCCGGTTGCGGATGGTTACTCGGTGACGAGCGTGGTGCCCGGGGTCGCGGGCAGGCGCGGCATCTCGATCTTCGGATATTCGCCGGTCAGGGCATTGAGGAAGGCAACGATGTCGGCCACCTGCGCGTCGCTCAGGTCGCGGTTGAGCTGGCTCTTGGCCATGATGCGCACGGCCTCTTCCAGCGTCGGTACGGCGCCGTTGTGGAAATAGGGCGCGGTATCCGCGACATTGCGCAGGGTGGGCACGCGGAACATGTGCTTGTCGCTTTCCTTCTTGGTCACTTCATAGCGACCCAGATCCTCGTCGAGCCCATACTTCTTGATCAGTTCGTTGTCGAATACCGGGAACTTCTGGAAGAAGCCCTTGCCCTCCGGCAGTTTCGGGCCGTTGAAGGCCGGCCCCGAGTGGCACGCGGTGCAGCCCACCTGGGCGAAGGTGTTCATGCCGCGCACCTGTTGCTCGGTCATGGCCGACTTGTCGCCCTTTACATAGCGGTCGTACGGGCTGTTGGGCGTGATCAGGGTGCGCTCGAAGGCGGCGACGGCCTTGGCGGCGTTGTCCACGGTCATCGGGTTGTCTTCGCCGAAGGCCTTGACGAAGTATTCACGATAGGCCGGGATCTGGCGCACCCGCTTCATGGCATCCTCCAGCGTGGGCATGCCCATCTCTACCGGATTCACCACCGGGCCCTTGGCCTGTTCCTCGAGCGAAGGCGCGCGGCCGTCCCAGAACTGGACCGAGTGGAAGGCGGCATTCCATACCGTGGGCGCATTGCGACCGCCCTTCTTGCCGAACACGCCGAAGGACACCGGACGGCTGTCGTCACCGCCTTCCATCAGGTTGTGGCAGGAATTGCAGGAAACGGTGCCCGTCTTGGAAAAACGCGGGTCGAAGTAGAGCATCTTGCCCAGTTCCACCTTGGCGGCGGTGGTAGGGTTGTCTGCCGGCTCCGGGGCCTTTTCGGGCAGCGGCTCCCATTGCGCCGCGAAGGCGGGCGCAGCAATGAGCGCCAGGGCAAATGCGCAGTGATGGACGGTCTTCTTCAGCATGGTTTCCCCCTTGTGCATACGGTTTGAGTTTATATTTATTCTAATATTAGGATGTTCCAAAAGGCAACCCCAAATGCCGAAGGCCCGCGCACCGGCGGGCCTTCGGACAGGGGCAGGAAGACCGGGGCTTACTTGATCTTCGCTTCCTTGTACATCACATGCTTGCGGATGACGGGATCGTACTTCTTGATCTCCATCTTCTCGGGCATGTTCTTCTTGTTCTTGGTCGTGGTGTAGAAGTGGCCGGTACCGGCGGATGAGACCAGACGAATCTTTTCACGCATGACGCAGCTCCTCAGACCTTCTCGCCACGGGCACGGATGTCCGCCAGCACGGCGTCGATGCCCTTCTTGTCGATGATGCGCATGCCCTTGGCGGAGACGCGCAGCCGAACCCGCGGTTCTCGCTCTCGACCCAGAAGCGGTGCTCGTGCAGGTTGGGCAGGAAGCGACGCTTGGTCTTGTTGTTGGCATGGGAAACATTGTTGCCGGTCATGGGGCGTTTCCCGGTTACCTGACACACTCGTGACATGGCTCTCTCCGAAATCTTGGCCGATGATCCGCACGGATCCATCAAAGGGCGGGCATTCTGCCACCGCCGACAGCCGAAATCAAGGGGTTTGGGGGCTTCAGCGGGTGCCGAAGACGACGATGGTCTTGCCGCGGGCGGTGATCAGGCCCTTTTCCTC
>JALWNJ010000135.1 GCA_026995955.1 Gammaproteobacteria bacterium | reverse complement strand
ATCCAGACCTTCATCGACCGCTTCCGTGCCAAGGCCACCAAGGCGCGCCAGGCGCAGAGCCGCATTCGCCAGTTGCAGCGCATGGAGCAACTGGCCGCCGCCCATGCCGACTCGCCGTTCCACTTTTCCTTCCTCGAACCCCAGGCCCTGCCGCACCACCTGCTGCGGCTGGACGAGGTGGCCGTGGGCTACGACGAGGCCCCGCTGCTGCAGGGCATCGATCTCGACATCGATGCCGGTGACCGCATTGCCCTGCTGGGCCCGAATGGCGCCGGCAAGTCCACCCTGGTGCGGCTGCTGGCGGGCGAGCTGGTGCCGCTGGCTGGCCGCCGCGAGGCCCATCGGGATCTGCGCATCGGCTATTTCGCCCAGCACCAGGCCGAGCGGCTGGATCTGTCTGCCTCGGCACTGGCGCAGCTCTTGCGCGCCAGGCCCGACTGGACCGAGCAGCAGGCCCGGGACTACCTCGGCGGCTTCGGCTTTGGCGGCGAGCGCGCCGAGCAGCCCTGCAGCACCTTTTCCGGCGGTGAGAAGGCACGCCTGGTGCTGGCCCTGATCAACCTGCAGCGTCCCAACCTGCTGCTGCTCGACGAGCCCACCAACCACCTGGATCTGGACATGCGCCACGCCCTGGAAGTGGCCCTGCAGGGCTTCGAGGGAGCGGTGGTGCTGGTCTCCCACGACCGTCACCTGCTGCGCAGCCTGGCCGACCGCCACTGGCTGGTGCGCGACGGGCGCGTGCAGCGCTTTGCGGGCACCGTGGACGACTATCTGGCCTCGCTGCGCCAGCCTGCTGCGACGCAGAAGGGGGAGGAGGGCAGTGCCGCGGTCGCGGTGGACAAGGCTCATTCCGCCGAGGCCCGCCGCGAACGCCGCCGCGCCGAGGCCGAGCGGCGCCGGCGCCTGGCCCCGCAGCGCCGCCGGCTGCAGGAAGTGGAGCAGGCCATGGAACACATCCAGGCCGAGCTGCAGACACTGGAGGAGGTCCTGGCCGACAACGGCCTCTACACGCCGGAGCGCAAGGCCGAGCTCAATGGCCTGCTGCGGGACCAGGGGCGCCTGCGCGGCGAGCTGGAGGCGCTGGAGGAGGAATGGCTGGCTCTGACCGAGGCGCTGGAAGACGGTTCCTGATGTATATACATAGTTGACACGGTATCGGCGGCAACCCATACTTGCCCTTCGGGCAATCGGGTCGAAGAGGCATGAACATGCGTGTCACGGTAAAGAAATGGGGCAACAGCGCCGCCGTCCGCATTCCGCGGGGCGTTCTTGAGGCGGCCGGCCTTGCCATCGAGGACAGCGTCGAGATCCGCGAGGAGGGCGGCAACATCGTCATCGAACCTGCCCGTTCCCGCTATCGGCTGGAGGATCTGCTGAAGGCGCATCAGGCGCTTGAAGTCCCGGCCGTTACCGAGGACGAGGCTTGGATGGAGGATGGCCCGGTCGGCAAGGAACGGCTCTGATGCGGCGGGGCGAGATCCATCTGGTCTCTCTCGACCCCAGCCAGGGGCACGAGCAGCAGGGACGCCGGCCGGTACTGGTGATTTCTCCCGATGCCTTCAATCGTGCGACGGGAACGGCCGTCGTGGTACCCATCACGCGGGGTGGCAGCCTGGCGCGTCACCAGGGGTTTGCGGTCACGCTGATGGGGGCGGGTACCGAGACCACGGGCATCGTGCGCTGCGATCAGTTGCGCACCCTGGATCTGAACGCGCGTGGCGCGCGCCGGCTGGAGCGGGTGCCCGATCACATCCTCGACGAGGTGCTGGCACGGGTGGCCACGCTGTTCGAATGAACAGCAAAAGGCCCCGTCATCGACGGGGCCGGAATGAAGAGGACGCGCTCCGCAGTGGCGTTGTCGCCGTTGCCCTTGAACCGGAGGTTCAGGTGGGGACTTCGGTGACCCCGTCAGGCTTCCCGCCGGAGCGGTCGTGCACACTGGAATCAGCACCCGCCCCCTGGGCATCGTAATTAGGCTCAAGGAGAATCTTCGGGCGACTCGCGCACACCGCAGAGGCGTCCATGACCTCATTATAGCCCAAAGCCCGGACACGAGCGGGCCACCGGCAGCGAAATTTTTAATGCGGCCAATCGAAAGGAATTATCGTGTCGGCGGAGGCTACAGCTCCATCTGCTGGCCGTTCTCCAGCGCGCGCTCGATCTTTTCCTGCAGGTTGCGGATGCGCTGGGTCACGGAATGGCTCAGTTCCTCGCGCGAGTTGCGCTGCTGCAGCAGCTCGTGGGTGATGTTGAGGGCCGCCATCACCGCGATGCGGTCGGAGCCGATGACCTTGCCGCTGTCGCGGATCTCCTGCATGCGGGTGTTGAGCAGGTTGGCGGAGGCGATGAGGGCGCTCTGTTCCTCCGGGGGACAGGCCACCCGGTACTCCTTGCCAAGGATGACCAGATCGACCGGCACCATGTCGCTGGGCTTGTCCGTGTCGCTCATGCGTTCTGCTGCTCCATGGCCTTGAGGCGGGTGACGATGGCCTCGACCTTGGTGCGGGCAATCTCGTTCTTGCGCAGGAGGTTGAGGCGCTCCTCGTTGAGCTGCTGCTGGTGCTCGCGCAGGAGGCGGTTTTCTTCCTTGAGCCGCTCGCAGGTCTGGATGAGTTCGCTGACGCGGAACTCGAGCTTCTTCAGCTCCTGCTCGGCGGTGTCGTTGATCTGCTGCTGTTCCATGCACCGAAGCATAGGCGCCGACCCCTTTGCGGTCAAGCGCTTGGCGCACATCGCTGCGAACGATTCGAACTCCCGGCTCAGCCCCGTGCCTGGCGCAGGCGCTTGCGCAGCCGGTCCAGCGGCAGGGTGTTGACCACATCGGCGGGCTCCAGCCAGCCGCGACGGGCCTGCAGCACGCCCTCCCCGAGCAGGGCGAAGTCGGCCGGTCCGTGGGCATCGCTGTCGATGGCGATGCCGATGCCGAGTTCCTTTGCCTGGCGCGCGTGCAGGTCGTCCAGGTCCAGCCGCAGGGGCTGGCTGTTGAGCTCCAGCAGGCAGCCGCGCGCGGCCACCGCCTCGAGAAAGCGCGGCCAGTCCAGATCAATGGGGTCGCGGCGCTGGATGAGTCGTGCCGAGGGGTGGGCAATGAGGTTGAGCTGCGGATGTTCCAGGGCGCGCAGCAGCCGTGCCGTCTGCCGCTTGCGGCCGAGGCGGAAATGGGAGTGCACCGCACCGATGACCACCTCCAGCCGTTCCAGCACCGCGGCCGGCATGTCGAGCCGACCGTCCTCGAGGATGTCCACCTCCATCCCCTTGAGCAGGGTGATCCCCTCCAGTTCGTCGTTGAGGCGGTCGATCTCATCGAGCTGGCGCAGCAGGCGGTCCTCGTCGAGTCCGTGCACCACGCCGATGTGGGGGGAATGATCGGTGATGGCCAGATACTCGAGTCCGGCGGCGCGGGCGGCCTCGGCCATTTCGCGCAGGCTGCCGTGGCCGTCGCTGGCCCCGGTGTGGCAGTGCAGATCGCCGCGCAGGTCGGCGCGGGTCACCAGCCGCGGCAGCCGGCCTTCGCGGGCGGCCTCGAACTCGCCGCGGTTCTCGCGCAGCTCGGGCGGGATCCATGGCAGGCCCAGGCTGGCGTACACCGATTCCTCGCGTTCGTCGGCCAGGTTCTCGCCATCGCGGAAGACCCCGTACTCGTTGATCTTGAGCCCCCGTTCCTGGGCCATGCGGCGCAGCCGGATGCTGTGGGCGCGGCTGCCGGTGAAATAGGCCAGGGCGGCGCCGAACTGCTCCGGTGCCACCACCCGCAGGTCCACCTGCAGACCGTTTCTGAGGTACACCGTGGAACGGGTGATGCCGCGCGAGGCCACCTCGGCCACCCGTGGCCAGCGCGTGAACCGGTCCATCACATCGGTCCCGTCGCGCACCGTGACCAGGATGTCGAGGTCGCCCACCGTATCGCGGCCGCGGCGGAAGCTGCCGGCCACCACCACCCGTTCCACCCCCTCGGCGCCCTGCAGCCAGCGGCAGAGGTCTTCGGCGTGGCGGGCGGCGTCGTGGCGCAGGAAGCGCCGATCCTTGATGCGCTGTTCGCGGATCGCGTCCAGGATGCGCTGCACCGTTTTCGGGCCAAAGCCGGGCAGGCCGTCCAGCCGCCCGGCCCGGGCCGCCCGCTCCAGCTGGCGCAGGTCGCGGATGCCCAGCGCGTGCCACAGGGTGGCCACCCGCCGGGGGCCGAGCCCGGGGATCTGCAGCAGCTGCTCCAGGGTCTCCGGCACCCGCCGATGCAGGCGCTGCAAGGCGCCCAGTTGGCCCGTCTCGACGAGCTCGCGGATCTTGGCGGCCAGCTCCTTGCCGATGCCGGGCAGACGGGTCAGGTCCTCGCCGGCCTGCAGCAGATCGGCGGCCTCGCGCGGCAGATTGCGCAGGGTGCGGGCCGCGTTGCGGTAGGCGCGGATCTTGAACGGATTGTCGCCGGCGATGTCGAGCAGATCGGCCATCTCCTCGAAGGCGGCGGCGATGTCCTCGTTGCTGACGGCGGCGGCCATGCCTCAAGCATAACAGGGATGCGGTATCATGCAGGAAAACCACGGGTGCCATCGCCATGACCGAGTTCGAAGATCTGGAACGCAGCCTCAAGCAGCTCGAATCGCCGCTGATGGCGGCCGAGACCCATGGCCTGCTCAGCGGCCTGCTGACGGCCGATTTCGCCACCCCCTTCGAGGCCCTGCTCGACGAGGTGCTGGAACTCGAGGCCCCGCCCGATCCCAACGATGTACTCATGCGCGAGGCCCTGCGCCCGCTGCGCGCGCTCTACGACGAGACGAAGGCTGCGCTGGCCGACCCCGAGCTGGGTTTCGAGCCGCTGCTGCCCGACGAGGCGCAGGCCCCCTTCGCGCGCCGCCTGCGTGCCCTGGGGCACTGGGTGCAGGGCTTCCTTTACGGTCTCGGGCGTGGCGGCGTGCGCCCCGAGTCGCTCAAGGGCGAGCCCGGCGAGCTGCTGCGCGATTTCGGAGAGATCGCGCGCATCGACGAGGACAGCGCCGAGGACGACGAGGCCGAGGCCGACCTGTTCGAGCTGACCGAATTCGTGCGCGTGGGCGTGCTGCTGCTGAACGAGGAACTGCAACCGTTCAGGGCACCGCCGGTCGTGCAATAATCGGGACATGCAGTCGATGCCGAGATTACGATCCGAACCCGCCGGGCATCCGCAACAGCGAGGGATGCGATCATGAGCCTGCCCGCCTCGGAGTTTGCCCGTCGCCGCCGCCAGCTGATGCGCATGATGGGGCAGGACGCCATCGCCATCCTGCCCGCGGCGCGGCCCAAGCGGCGCAACCGCGATGTGGAATACCCCTTCCGCCAAGACAGCGACTTTCTCTATCTCACCGGCTTCCCCGAGCCCGAGGCGGTGATGGTGCTGGTGCCCGGCCGCCGTCAAGGGCAGTACCTGCTGTTCTGCCGCGAGCGCGACCCCGAGCAGGAGACCTGGCACGGCCGCCGCGCCGGTCTGGAGGGGGCGGTGGAACACTACGGCGCCGACGACGCCTTCCCCATCGGCGACATCGACGACATCCTGCCCGGCCTGCTCGAGGACCGCGAGCGGGTGTACTACACCATGGGTTGCGACAAGGAGTTCGATGATCGCCTGATGGGCTGGATCAACCAGATCCGCAGCCAGACCCGCAGCGGCGCGCAGCCGCCGCACGAGTTCGTCAGCCTGGCCTGGCTGGTGCACGAGATGCGGCTGTTCAAGTCGGCCGCCGAGATCCGCGCCATGAAGAAGGCGGCCCGCGTGGCCATGGCCGCCCATCGGCGCGCCATGCGCATCTGCCGT
>JALWNJ010000134.1 GCA_026995955.1 Gammaproteobacteria bacterium | reverse complement strand
GCAGAACGCAACTGCCAGTCTCCGGAGGACGCCGCATGAACCTGCTTGGCCAGCCAGCCCCCGATTTCGAACTGCCCGATGCCGACATGACACCCGTGCGCCTGTCGGACTACCGCGGGCGCAAGCATGTCGTGCTCTACTTCTACCCCAAGGATGATACCCCGGGCTGCACCATCGAGGCGCAGGAGTTTTCCGACCTGCTCGACGAGTTCGAAAGGCTCGATACGGTGGTGCTGGGCGTAAGCCCCGACAACTGCATGAGTCATGGCGAGTTCCGCGACAAGTACGGACTCACGGTGCGCCTGCTGGCCGATCCCGAGGCGAAGGTGTGCGAGGCCTACGGCGTGATGAAGGAGGTGGAACGCAACGGCGAGATCCGGCGCAAGCTGGAGCGCTCCACCTTCGTCATCGACCGCGACGGCATCGTGCAGATGGCGTTTCACGATGTCGGGCCGCGCGGTCATGCCGCCGAGGTGCTGGAGATCGTGCGCGAGCTCTGACCGGTCGCCCCGGCAGGATCGCGAATGCCTGCTAGACTCCCGGGTACGACCACTAGGGAGCCGTGGCCGGCATGGAACCCCGCAAGCTGCATGCCCTGTTCGCCGCGCTGGGCGGGCTGATCCTCTTTCTTCTGCTGCTGTTCCTGCTCGAGATCCCGCAGCGGATCTCGATCGGCAACCAGGCCCAACTGGCGATCCAGCAGCTCGATCGCATGCGCCCGCCGATGATCCGGGTGGAATCCTTGGCCACCGGGCCGGCTACCGTGCAGCGCCTGCAGGCCATGCAGGAAGCGGCAGGGGAGCTGGAACAGCGTATCCGCCGTTATCTCGAGATCGCCCGCTACAACCCTGAACTGGAGCGCCGGGTGCGCAAGTTCCAGCAGGTCTCCCGGGCCTGGCTGGACGATGAGCGTGCCATGCTGGCCCGGCGTCTGCAGGACACGAACTCCCCGGAATTGCTCGAGCAGCACCACCGTGCCGTCAGCAGCTTTCTCGATGCCCTGCGGGTACTGGCGGAAGGCGAGGCGCCGATCCACGCCGACATCGACGAGGGTCGCAGGGCCTCCTACCAGTTGCAGGCCCTCTCCGTCCTGTTCCTGCTCTATCTGCTCGGGCTG
The DNA here is from genome assembly GCA_026995955.1 of Gammaproteobacteria bacterium. GTDB lineage: Bacteria > Pseudomonadota > Gammaproteobacteria > J044 > J044 > J044. The sequence goes on along the minus strand of JALWNJ010000134.1, from coordinate 4,677 downwards.
TTCATCTTCTACCAGTGGCATGCGCGGCGCGCGCTGCGGCGGGCCTACGAGGATCTGCGCGCCTCGCGAAAGGCGCTGGCCGAGCGTGAGGCCTTTCTGTCCCGCACGCTGGACAGCATCGGCGATGCCGTCATCGTCTGCGATGCCGAGGGGCGCATCACGCGCATCAACCCGGTAGCCGAGGCACTGACCGGCTGGTCGCAGTCAGAGGTTGCGGGCCGACCTTTGGCCGAGGTCTTCTCCATCGTCCATGCGCGCACGCGCAAGGCGGTGGAGAATCCCGTGGCGCGCGTGCTGCGGGAAGGGAAGGCCGTGGGACTGGCGAATCATACCGTGCTCATCGACCGGCAGGGCAACGAGCATCACATCGCCGACAGCGCCGCGCCCATCCGCGATGCCGAGGGACAGGTGCAGGGCGTGATCCTGGTGTTTCGTGATGTCACCGATGAGTACCGGTTGCAGGAGACGCTCAGGCGCTACAGCGACGAGCTGGAACGCAGCGTGGCCGAACGCACGGCCGAACTCACGCACCTCAACGAGGAACTGGAAAGCTTCAGCTATGCCGTCTCCCACGACCTGCGGGCCCCCTTGCGCAGCATCAGCGGGTTTGCCCGCATCCTGCAGGAAGACAACCGCGAACAGCTCGACGAGGAGGGGCGTGATGCCCTCGACCGCATCACGCGCGCCGCAGGCTACATGAGCGAACTGATCGATGCCCTGCTGGTGCTCTCGCGTGTCGGGCGCCGGGAGCTTCGCCACCAGCCGGTCGATATCAGTACCATGGCGGAGGAGATCCTGGCCGGCCTGGCGGCCGCTTCGCCGGAACGGTCAGTGGCCTGGCAGGTGGCCGAGAACCTGCAGGCCGAGGGCGATCCGGAGCTGCTGCGCGTGCTGCTGGACAATCTGCTGGGCAATGCCTGGAAGTACACGGGCCGGACCGAGCAGGCACGGATCGAGGTCGATGCGTTCGAGGACGAGGCCGGGTGGCGCTGGTTCCGCATCTGCGACAACGGCTGCGGCTTCGATCCGGCCCGGGCCGAGCGGCTGTTCCGGCCCTTCCAGCGCCTGCATGGCGATGAATACGAAGGCACGGGCGTGGGGCTGGCCACGGTGCTGCGCATCGTGCGCCGTCATGGCGGCGAGATCCGGGCCGAGGGTCGGCCGGGGGCGGGCGCCTGCTTCCTGTTTACCCTGCCGGAAGGCCGAACGGACCGTGCGGAGCCGGCGGGGGCGCCCGATCTCAGCCGTTGAAACGGGCGATGAGCTGACTGATGCGCGCGCTGAGCTGGTTCAGCAGCTCGCTGGACTGGCGCGCGCGGGCCGCGTTCTCGCGGCTGATCTCGGTGCCTTCGGCGATGTTGATGATGTTGCGGTTGATCTCCTCGGCCACCGCACCCTGTTCCTCGGCGGCACTGGCAATCTGCAGGTTCATGTCGCTGATGGTGGCGATGGCCTGCTGGATGCGCTGCAGCGATTGCGTCACGGCCTCGGCGTGCTGCACGCTCTCGGCGGCCTTGGCCTGGCCCAGGTCCATGGCCGAGACGGCATCCTGGATGCGCGCCAGCAGTCGGTTGACCACCTCCTCGATCTCGGCGGTGGATTCCTGACTGCGCTGTGCCAGGGTACGCACCTCGTCGGCCACCACCGCGAAGCCGCGCCCCTGTTCGCCGGCGCGGGCCGCCTCGATGGCGGCGTTCAGTGCCAGCAGGTTGGTCTGCTCGGCAATGCCGCGGATGACATTGAGCATGGAGACGATGTTCTCGCTCTCGCTGCTGAGCTGGGCGAGATGATCGGCGGTGTTGTGCACCTCGTTGGCCAGCGCGTTGATGCTGCTCTTGTTTTCGCTGACGATGCCGTGGCTTTCCTGGGCCTCTGCGTTGGCTTCCTGGGCGGCGTTGGCCGCTTCGCTGGCATTGCGGGCCACCTCCTGAACGGTGGCGCTCATCTCGTTCATGGCCGTGGCCACCTGGCTCATCTCGTCGTGCTGGCGTTCCACGGCCTGATCGAGCTGTTGCGAGATTTCTGCCGTTTCGGCGGTGGCACGCTCCAGATCGCCCGAGGCCTGGCGAAGTTCGTCCAGTGCCTTCGAGAAGGCATCCAGCAGCGTGTTGTAGCTGCGCGCCATCTCCGCCAGCTCGTCCTTGCCCACTACCGGTGCCTTGCGGGTCAGGTCGTTCTGCTTGACGGCCTGCACCATGGTGCCGGTGAGGCGCTGGATCCCCTTGCCGATGCCCGTCGCGATCCAGCCGATCGTGCCCAGCGTGATCAGGAGCAGCACGATGAACTCCGCCAGCGCAGTGCGTTGCATGGCCGCCATGCGGTCGAGGAACTCCTGGTTGGCCGTTCCGTCGTGCAGACCTGCATAGCTCGTGGCCAGTTCACCGAGATTGGCATAAAGGGTACCGAACAGGATCAGCAGGGCTGTGACGCTGATGGCGGCAAGCAGGGCAAGCTTGAGGCGAATGCTCATGGGCGCTTCTCCGAACGGGATGGTTGGTGTTGTTGTCTGTCGAATGTGTCGGCAGTCTGAGGAAAAACTTTAGAAGATGACGCCAATCGCTGCAAACGGCGTCAGTTTGGCACCCCGGGCAGGGGCAGCCCAAGATGGGCGCGCAGGGCCTCGTGCAGTTCCGGGCTGCGGCTGGCCAGGGCCGTACAGGGTTGGCCGGTGCGGGCTGGCAGGGGCCGGCCGTCGAACTGCGTGGCCACCCCGCCGCACTCGGAGAGGACCAGCCAGCCGGCGGCGTAGTCCCACAGATTCTGCCGCGCGTGCAGGTACACATGGCCGCGACCGAGCGCCGTCCAGCACCACTCCAGCGCCAGCGCGCCGAAGTTGCGCAGCGAACCGTAGGGCGGCTCGGGGTCGAGCAGGCGGCGGCGCAGCTCGGGCGCCAGCCGGTCGGGGTTGCACAGCAGCAGGGCCTTGTCGAGCGAGGGCGTCTCCCGTGCCGGGGTCAGCGGGCCGCCGTCGAGGGTGGCGCCGCCGCCGGCCCGGGCGGCGAAGCACTCGTCGCGCACCGGGTCGTACACCACGCCGAGGGTGATGCGGTCTCCCTCTACCAGCGCCACCGAGGTGCAGAAGAAGGGGATGCCGTTGGCATAGTTGTTGGTGCCGTCCAGCGGGTCGATGACCCAGAAACGGTTGCCCGCCCGCTCCAGCAGGGCCGCGCGCTCGGCCTCCGGCATCTCTTCGCTGAGCAGCCCGATGCCGGGCCAGCGCGCGGCCAGCGCCTCGCGCAGTGCCCGGTCGCAGGCCAGGTCGGCCTCGGTGAGGGCGCTGCCGTCGGCCTTCCATTCGCAGGCCACGCTGCAGAAGCGCGGTAGCAGGGTGGCGCGGGCGGTCTCGCGCACCAGCGCGGCCAGGCTGTCGATGTCCGGTGTGTTCAAGTGGCGTCCTCCGGGGCGCGATTATGGCATGATTGGGGCGCGAAAACCGCGCCCACCGTCCGGAATTGGCGACAGCCCGGGGTGGAGCGTGTATAGTATAGGGAATTGGTCGGGAATTCCCGGCGAACCCAGACAGCAAATCCGGAGTACTACCATGCCCATGGAAAACCTGAGCGACGACGAGCGCATCGCGGTCACCCGCACGGCGATGGCCATCGTCGACAGCTGGAAACTCACCGGCGAGCAGATCCTGTTCGTGCTTGGCCTGCCGGAGGGAACCCGAACCCGCCATCTGGCCAAGTTCCGCGACAACACGCCGTTCCCGGACGACCCCGAGGTGATGGCGCGCGCCAACCACATCCTGCACATTGCCGAGGCGCTGGTCACGGCCTTCCCCAAGAATCCGCCCATGCGCCACCTGTGGATGCAGAAGCCCAACCGCCGTTTCCGCCGCAAGACCCCGATCCAGGTGATCCTGGAGCGCGGTCGCGAGGGCCTCTCCCAGGTGCGGGCCGAGCTCGACTGCACCTACATGTGGGACCAGTCCGGTTCGGTGCGCGGCGACAGCCCGGCGGCCGCCGGCCGCTGAGTCAGCGCCGCGGCGTGCGGCTGACCAGGATCTCCTCGCCCTCGATCCTCACCGCATAGGTGGCCAACGGTTCGCTGGCGGGCGGATCCTGCGGTTCGCCGGTGCGCACGTCGAAGCGGCTGCCGTGCAGGGTGCAGGAGATCAGCGCCCCCTTGAGACAGCCCAGGTACAGCGAGCTGTCCTCGTGGGTGCAGGTATCGTCGCAGGCGTACACCGTGCCCTCGACATTGGCCAGCAGCACCGGGTTGTCATCCACGCGCACGCGCAGCGTGCCGCCTTCGGGCAGCTGGCTCAGGCGCGCCACGGCCACGAACTCGTCCGACATGACTCGATCCTTGCATCGCTTGAAACGATGCCCATTATATCCACCGTGCGCCGGCCAAAGACCGTACGGTTTACAGGAGCAAGCACATGAGTGACAAAGACTTCGGCGTGGGCAGCGCCGTCATCGACGCCATCGACGCCAGGCAGTCGCGCGAGCAGGTGGCCCGCGCGCTGGAAAAGCGGCTTGCCGCGCTGGCCGCCCTGCCCGAGGACGTGCCGGCGGCAGAGAAGGCCAAGCTCCTGCTCGACATCGCCGAGGGCGAGCTGGAGCTGACCCAGAACGAGGCCGCCTGGGAGCACGCCCGCGAGGCCTTCGACCTGGCCCTGGCCGACGAGGCCTGGCAGCTCGCCGCCGAGGCGGCCGACCTGCTCTACCG
>JALWNJ010000133.1 GCA_026995955.1 Gammaproteobacteria bacterium | reverse complement strand
CTTCTGAGCGCCGGCCACTGCAGCAGGGCCTCGCGCTCGGCGCGCTGGCGCGCATCCAGCAGGCGCTCGTCGCGCAGCAGCAGGCTGCGAGCGCGCGCCAGCAGGCGCCGCTGGCGACGCCCGGCCTCGGCCTGCAGCTCGCGCACCGTGGGCCGAATGACCTCGTCGCGATAGCGCGCCATCACGCGCAGGCGGTTGTTGACCAGTGCAGTGATGGTGCGGGTGTCGATCTCGCGCGGCTCGGAACTGATGTGCATCTGCGGCGGCAGGCGCTTGACCCGTGCCAGCCCCAGGGCGCTGAACAGGCGGATCCAGGCCCAGCCCAGATCGAACTCCCAGGGCTGCACTGACAGCCTGGCCGAGGACGGGAAGCTGTGATGGTTGTTGTGCAACTCCTCGCCGCCGATGAGGATGCCCCAGGGCACGATGTTGGTGGCCGCATCGCTGCACTCGAAGTTGCGGTAGCCGAACCCGTGGCCAAGCCCGTTGATGACACCGGCGGCCAGCAGCGGGATCCACAGCATCTGCACTGCCCACACGGTGAGTCCGAGCACCCCGAACAGCAGCAGATCGATGCCCAGCATGAGGCTCACGCCGAGGATCGGGAAACGGCTGTACACATGGCGCTCGACCCAGTCGTCGGGCGTGCCCTTGCCGTACTTCTCCAGTGTCTCCGGCGTCTTGCCGGCCTGGTACAGCTCGGCGCCGCGCAGCAGCACCGTGGACAAGCCCAGCACCACCGGGCTGTGCGGATCCTGCTCGGTCTCGCAATGGGCGTGATGCTTGCGGTGGATGGCAGTCCACTCGCGGGTGAGCATGCCGGTGGTGAGCCACAGCCAGAAGCGGAAGAAGTGCGCCAGTGCCGGATGCAGATCCAGCGCGCGGTGCGCCGAATGGCGGTGCAGATAGACAGTGACGCTGACGATGGTGATGTGCGTGAGCACGAGCACGACGAGGGTGATCTGCCACCAGGACAGATCGAGAAGGCCTTGATACCACATGGAAACGATGAAACTCCGGGAAACGAACGGGACGGGCGGCGGACGGGTAAACCATGCCACCCGACTCCCAGCCTAGCACACTGCCGCCCGCCGCGACAGGAACGAAGGTCGGAGGTGGCTCAGGGACGCCCCCGGGCGCGGATGCAGCGTGCCTGTTCCTCGAACAGGGCCACCAGCGCCTGTAACGCGGGGCCGCAGTCCGGACCACCCGGCAGCACCAGGTGCAGATCGGCGTGATAGCACCCACCCTCGGCCAGGGGCAGGGGCTGCAGCAGCCCCTGGGCGAGGTCGTCCTCAATCTCGGCCCGGGGCAGCCAGGCATAGCCCAGTCCCTGGCGCACCGCGGCTCGGGCGGCGGTGAGGCTGGACACGCGCCAGCGCGGGCCCGGCGACAGGAAGCCGGCCTCGCGCCCCGTGCCGCTGAAATCGCCCGTGACCACCTGGGGATACTGGGCCAGCAGGGTCTCGGAGAGCGGCCCCGCACCCTGCAGCAGGGGATGCCCCGGCGCCGCCACTGCCATGAAGCCGACCCGGAACAGCGGGCGCGACAGATGGCGCGTGGGCAGGCTGCTGCTGATGACCAGATCGGCCTCGTCCCCCCAGACGGCCTCGGCGCCGACCAGCACCACCTGCTCGAGCTGGATGTGCGGCACCTCATGGCATGCGGAGAAATCACGCAGCACCGCCATCAGCCAGTCGGTGGGATAGGCCGCGTCCACCACCACCCGCAGTTCCGCCGCCCAGCCGCGCTGCATCTGGCGCGCCAGCCGCTCCACCCGCGCCAGCTCCTCCAGCAGAGGGCGCACCCGCTGCAGCAGTACGGCCCCGTTGTCGGTCAGGCGCGCACGCCGTCCGACCCGCTCGAACAGGGCCACGCCCAGCCGCTCCTCCAGCCGATCCACGCTGTAGCTCAGGGTAGAGGGGCTGCGGTGCAGACGGCGGGCGGCGGCGGCATGACTGCCGGCATCGACGATGGCCGCCACCACCGCCCAGTGCTCGAGCTGGGTGCGAGGCAAACTCATTTCGATATTCTAGAACAAACATCGGGAAAATTTGCGTTTTTAATTTTGATATTGCGAACACATAATCCGGGAGAGAACCAACACCACAGGGAGGAACCCGTCATGAACGGCTGGATTCAACTCGTCGGCCGCATCCTGCTGGCCCACATCTTCGTCCTCGCCGGACTCAACAAGCTGGGCGCCTGGGAGGCGACCGGGCAGTACATGGCCGCCATGGGCGTGCCCGCCAGTCTGCTGCCGCTGGTAGTGCTGCTGGAGGTGGGCGGCGGCCTGCTGCTGGCGCTCGGCCTGTTCACGCGCTGGGCGGCCTGGGCCCTGGCCATCTTCACTGTGCTGGCGGCCATCATCTTCCATAGCCAAATCTCCGACCAGATACAGATGATCCTGTTCATGAAGAACCTGGCCATCACCGGCGGACTGCTCACCGTGGCCAGCCTGGATCGGCCAGCCCTGAGCCTCGACGCCCGGCGCATGCGCAAGTCCTGACACGGGTTGCGCTTGGCCTGTACCGGCATGGCCGGTATGCTTGAGGCATCGACGAAAACGACAACAGGAGCAACCACCATGAGCATCTACGACAAGGGCGAACCCTGGGCCGTCGAGGTCAAGGCCGGCGACACGATCTGGGTCTGCGGCTGCGGCCATACCAAAACCCCGCCCATGTGCGACGGCTCGCATCAGGAACACCCGGGCACCGGCCCCTTCGAGATCAAGGCCGAGAAGGACGACACGCTGTGGCTGTGCGGCTGCGGCAAGAGTGGCAACCTGCCCTACTGCGACGGCAGTCACAACCGTTGAACCACGGGCCTGTCGCGGCCCGTGCAGGCAACCCGATGCAGCCAGCCCCGAACGCGGGTGTACCGTCCTGACCCTGGCCGCTGGCGCCCGGGACCGTTGGGCAGGGTACTGGCCACCCTGCTGCCGGGGCTGACCGGCCTGTTCCCCGGCACCATCCCGGCGGCGGCATGGATCGGGGCGGGCATGGAGCACTTTTCCCTGAGCGAACGGGCCGAGCGCGAAACCCTGCTCACCGAGCAGGGCCCGCGTTTCCTGCTGCTCGGTGCTTACGACTGGCAAGGGCCACGCTGGCAGGCATCCTGGCGCGGACGCTTCGGCAGCGGCAACGTGCATTACGACGGTCGCACCCACTCCGGGCAGCCGCTCGAGACCACCACGGCCTGGAACAGCACCACCCAGGAACTGCGACTGGGCAATGCCCCCGCCCCCATCGGAAAACTGGCCCTGGGCGTGCAGGCAGGAATCGGCTTCACGGCGGCCCGGCGCAGCATTTCCAATCTCGCCCGCGGCAACCAGGACGAGGACTTTTTCATGGGTCTGCTGCGCCTGGGCATCCATGCCCGCCAGGGGCGGCTGAGCGTACAGGGCGGTCTGCTGCACCCCTGGGCCGTGCGCCAGGATGCCCACCTGCAGGAACTGGGCTTTGCCGAGAACCCCCTGCTGCATCCCCGACCGCGCCCCTCATTGTGGCTGCAGGCCGGTTGGCGGCTCTCGCCGGGCAACCGGCTCGAGCTCGGCTACGAGGGCCTGCGCCTGGAGGCCTCGGAACCGGTCCGGGTACGGGCCGTGCAGAGCGTGGGAAATTGCCTGGCCGGCAGCCTGTGCACGGTATATCAGCCCGACACGCGCATTGACCGGGTGTGGCTCACCCTGCATCATCGCTTCTGAGACGCCACAGGCGTTCGCCCCAGTCGGCACGGGGCGGACCCTGCCCCACCCGCCGGCGACGACCCAGCTCGTTCTCGTACCAGCCGGCGTGGTAGCGCAGGGGCTCCACCTCGTACACCCACCAGTTGCCGTCCCCGTCCTGCGCCAGCCAGCGTGCCCAGGCAGGCAGGTCGGCCGGCAGCCCGATCGGGAGTTCATCGCCCATGAAACAACTGATCCTCCTGCGTCATGCCAAGTCCTCCTGGGCCGACCCGGGTCAGCCGGACTTCGAACGGCCACTGAACGAACGCGGCCGGACCGATGCGCCGCGCATGGGGGCCTTCCTGCGCGACGCCCTGCTGCGGCCGGAATGCATCGTCAGCAGCCCGGCACGCCGTGCCCTGCAGACCGCAAAGGCCGTGCGCGCGGCCTGGGGCGACGATGCACCGCCGCTCAGCGAGGAAGCGCGCATCTACGAGGCCACCACCGGCGATCTGCAGGGGGTGATCGAGGATCGCCTGGCTGCCTGTGACCGCCTGATGCTGGTGGGCCACGAGCTGGCCCTCTCCGCCCTGCTGGCACAGCTCACCGGGGTCCGCGCCGAGATGCCGACCTGCAGCGCCGCCGTGATCGCCCTGCGGCGGGTGGACGCAGGCCTGCTGTGCGGCCTGTTCCGGCCGAAGAAGCTCTGGCGGGCCTGAGGCGCACACCCCTCAGGAGCCAGCGTAGCGCAGACGGTACCAGAGCAGCCCCAGCCACTCGTGCAGGACATCGACCAGATCCTCCAGCGCATCGGCACTGGGAATAAAGTCTGCCACCCCGCCCAGCGGCTCGGCGTCGCGCACCACGGTCGGCGCAGGCACTACCTCAAGTCCCTGCCGGCGGAAGGCCCACAGGGCACGGGGCATGTGCAGGCCATGCGTGACCAGGGCGATGCGCCCGATGCCATCGGCGCGCAGCAGTTCCGTGCTGAACACCGCGTTCTCCCAGGTCGTGCGGCTTCGCCCTTCCTGCCAGCGCGCCTCGCCCCCCAGCTCCCGCAGGAAGCCGGCCATCAGTTCGGCCTCGGAATGCGGCGCTCTTTCGAACACCCGGCCACCGCTCACCAGCACCGGCAGCCCGGTTCTCCGCTGCAGCCAGGCCGCATAGCGCAGGCGCTCCATCACGATGCGGCTCGCGGTGTCGCTGTCGGCGCCGTATTCCAGCGCATGCTCGCGGCGCCCGGCCCCGGGTACCACGATGGCCTGCACGCCGGCCAGCTCGTCCGGCGAGACCGGCGGCAGACGGGAATCCGCCCAGTCCACCACAGGGTGCACCACGACCGGAATGGTGGCCAGGTAAAGCAGGAGGGCGCTGGCGCCGATCAGCCAACGGCCCAGGCGCGGCCGCCGACCCAGCAACAGCAACCCCACCGCCAGTCCCAGCAGGTTGAGGGCAGGCGGCATCAGCAGGGCTTCGAGCAGACGGTGCAGATAGACCATCGGGAAGAAGATTTACCGGGAAGTCATGCAAGGTGCACGGGATTTGCCGTTCGAGAAGGGTTTCTCCCTGGCCCACAAACTGCGGGGAACCGTCCCGTGAGCGGCAGGTGCCGAAACGAACAGGGGCCCGGCGGGCCCCCTGTTCGATATTGCGATTCGACCTTACTTGCCAAGGTAGCGCAGGTCGGACTCCTCGACGGTACCCAGCGACCAGGCACCGCGGGTCTTGGCATGCTCGATCGCGCGGGCCACTTCATCGGCGCTCGGATTGCGGTCGATGCCGAACTCCTGACCCGGATAGATGAGATCCGGATCCTTGATCTTGTCGGCGTTGGCCTTGTAGATCAGCGGCCACTCGTAGGGGTTGCCGTAGATGCTGTCCTTGGCGGAGATGTTCCACAGGTTGTCGCCACGCACCACGGTGTACTGGATGCGGGCCGAGGCCAGACTGGCCTCGAGCGCCGTGATGGCGGCATAGGCATCGTGGCCACGGGCATCGAGATAGGCGGCCTCGGCCTTTTCCAGCAGGGCCTTCTGCTCGTCGTTGAGCCCCTTCATGCCCTTGTACTTTTCGAGCTTGAACTTGGCCTGCTGCAGGTAGTACTGGTCGATGGCCATGGTGGACTGGTAGGTGGCCTCGTCGGCCAGCTTGTCGGCCTTGGCA
>JALWNJ010000132.1 GCA_026995955.1 Gammaproteobacteria bacterium | reverse complement strand
GTCTCTTCGCCCGCCACTGGCAGGCGGGGCCGCTGTGGCAGCGAATGGCCCGAACACAGCCGCCAGGCCTCGGCGGCCGGGGCGTTGCTGCGCGGCGCTTCGAGCAGATCGAGCAGGGCTTCGATGCTCTGGGGCCGGCCATGCAGGGCCAGCAGACGGGCGCCCTGCTCGGGGTTGGCCTCGGCATGCTGGCGCAGCAGGGGAACGAAACGCGCATCGCCGCTGAGCGCGGCCAGGCGCATCAGGGGCGACTCGACCGACTGGCCCAGGCTGGCCTGCAGCGTGGCGCAGGCGGCCTCGCCATCGCCCTGCAACAGGGCACCGCGCAGGGCCTCGTAGCGCACTGTCGTCGACTCGGCCTCGAAAGCGGCGCGAAAGTGCTCGATCCCGGAGCCGGGCCGCTCCGCCAGCCAGCGCAGGCGCGCGGCCTGCGCCGCATCGGCCAGAGACGGATCCTCCACCGCCAGCGTCGGCGGCAGATCCCGACCCCAGCGCCGGTGCAGCTCGATCAGCCGCGCATGCATTGCCTGCGTGGCATCGACGATGGCCTCCGACAGGGCCGAAAACACTTCGGGGCTAGGATGCCACCCCAGCACATCGAGCGCGACGACGATGCGTTCCTGCGCCTCGCCGGCCAGCCACTGGAAGCCGATCCGGGCCCGTTCGCGGCGAACGGCGGCATCGGGCGACAGCAGACCGGCCGCCAGCCATGTCGCGGCAGCCTCGGGCCCCATGGCCCCGTCGGGGGCCTCGGCATCGGTATCGGTGCGCGCCAGCACATGCAGGTGCAGATGGAGCCGACGCTCCAGCGCCAGCAGGGTCGATTGTCCGATCCAGGGCGCCTGCCGCCACGCCCGGTACTGGTGACAGAGGGCCAGGGCGCTGTCGCGGTGGGTCTGCAGCAGAGGGACATCCATGTCGGCAACGCGGGGTCAGTTGAGTTCGATGGGGGTGCCCTGCAGCCGGTTCAGACCACGGGCGGTGCTGCGGATGACCTCGCCATCGAGCAGTACGGTGCCGTCGGCACGCAGCTCGAGGCGGGCCTCGCCGACCCGCAGCCGCAGGCCGGTGGCGTGTTCGATGCACAGGCAGCCATCCTCGTCCACCGTGGCCGGAATCGGGGCTGGCGCGGGACGGTCACCACGCAGGCGCTCCAGCACCACGGCGCCCCGGGGCAGGCGCTCGAACAGGACACGGTCGCCAACGGCCAGCGGTGGTACCCGCTCGGCATGATCGACGACCGTCAGGCGCTCGCCCTCGACAGCGAGCAGACTGGCATGGCCGTCGCGGGCCTCGAGGACTTCGGCAACATTGCGGTAGGGCAGCGGGAAGGCGCGGTTCCTTGCGGTCATGCGGTTTCCTCCATGATGTCGGTTGGTACCCGGTGCGTCCGGGCTGCGGGGATTTTCCCGCAAACCCGGAATCATTTCCAGCCCCGTCAACGCGCGTCGAGACCGTTGCAGCGTGGCGGCCGCAGGCGACCGCTGACCACCACGCCCTCTTCCAGCAGATCGACCAGCACACGATCACCCTCGTCGATCCAGCCGACGGAATCGACATGGGCACAGACGGGCAACACGGTATAGCCGATCTCGACCTGCAGGGCCTCGCCACGCTCGGCCTCGAGCACACGGGCGATGTGACGCTCACCCGACAGGCGTTGCTGTGGATGCTTCATGGCAGTGACTTCGTGCATCATGGACCTCCTGATGCGCAGTGCCCTCTGGCGGGGCTTGTGGTTCTGTTCCGGCTCGCTGCCAAGCGGCTTTCATGATGCCACGGATTCAGCGCGGCGTCGAACATTCCCCCTCGCGCCAGCCCAGCACGGTGGCATCGCCGCAGGCGGAGCAGGCGTTGCCGGCAGTGCGCCAGCGGCCATCGCGATGCAGGGCGCAGACCGGGCGGTAGTCCATGGTGCAGGCCTGTGGCCGGGGTTCGGTGCAGGGCCGGGCGTCGGCCGGCAGACGGGGCTGTGCGCTACAGCCGGCAAGCAGCACCAAGGGCAACAGAGGGAACAGCGTGCGCTTCATTGGATCACGCTCACAACCGGGGCCGCACGGCCAGCACATCGCAGTGGGCACGGGACTGGATGGCCCTGGTGGTGGAACCCAGCAGGCGCGACAGGCCACGATGGCCGCGGGCTCCTGTGACGATGAGGTCGCAGCCGGCAGTGCGCGCGTATTCCACGACGGTGGCGGCCGGCCCGCCGAACTCGACGACGGTCTCGGCCCCTTCCAGCCCCAGCTCCGACACGAAGTCCTTCATCCGCTCCTGCGCCGCCTCGTAAAGGGCCTGGTCCAGATCCAGCTCCATCGGCAGATAGACGCTGTACTCGTCGTACACTACCGGCTCCTCGATGACATGGATGATACTGATGCGGGCCCCGTCGGCCCGGGCCAGGCGCCGTGCCTGCAGCGCCGCCTGCCGCGCGGCGGTGGAGAAGTCGGTAGCGATGAGCACATGCTGCCACGGCCCGGGCTCGGTCACCGTCTTCTGGTCGGCCGGTGTCGCCTTGAGCCAGGCCCAGGCCTCGTCGATGTGCTCGCGGTCGAAGTAGCGGATCTCGGCATCGGTAAAGGGACGGGCAAGCTGCACCATCCACTTCTCCCAGGCCTTGTCGCCGACCACGGCGATGCGCTCGAAATGGTCCTCGTTGCGCAGGCCGAAGCGAAAGTCGTCCAGCGCGGCCTGCTCGTCCCAGCCGTGGAAGTCTTCCAGCTCCAGCAGCAGCGAGATGCGCCCCTCATGTTGCCGGATCAGGTCCTCGACCAACGGCACGAACTCGCGGTAGTCGGCATGCGTGAGACGCCCCTTGAGGCGGAAGGCATAGATGTTTTCCTCGACGACGGGTATCGGCTCGATCATCCGCGGTACTCCCTGCAGGTTCCCGTTCAGGATAGCAGGCCGTTGCAGCCGGCGCACCGGCAACCGGGTCACGATGCGTGACCCAGATTACATACCCCCGTTTCCCGCATGGGTAGAGTGGGCCCCGTCGACAGGCGTCGACAAGCTTTTGTTGTGGCAGTAACTGGGGGGACGCGCATGCGCCCCCCCTTTTTATTGCCTAGAAGAGCGACTCCTCCCCTTCCTCGTCGGAGGGTGCTTCCACCTTCACCCGCTCTACCCTGGGCTTGTCCCAGGAACCGGTGATGCGGTACTCGATGGTCGTGCCGCGATTGAACTTCTGGTCCAGGCTGTTGATCTTGCCCAGCAGATAGAGCGCCGCCCCGGCCACCGGCCCGCCCACCACCGCACCGGCGATGGGGATGGTGGCGGAATACACCTGCGGCACGATGTCCATGCGCAGGTCCAGGCTGCGGCGGGCCATGTCGGCCTCGCCGCGCACCAGCACATGGGCGGTGGAACTCCTGACCTTCAGCTCGCGTGCCAGCAGCCGCGTGCCCTGCACCCGCACCTCCCCTTCGAGGCGTTCGTAGCCCAGCCCCTCGGCCGGCAGGTCCTTGAAGTCGAGCCGCAGGCGGCGGCCCAGTTCGTCGATGTTGAACAGGCCGAGCAACTTGCCGGCACCGGGATTCACCCCCGTGATGATCCCGTCTTCCAGGGCCAGCTCGACACGGCCCTGCAAAGCCGGCTGGATGCCGAAGTCGGTGGGCGCGCCGTCCCAAGCCAGACTGCCGGCAATGCGCCCCTTGCCCTGCTCCAGACCGGTCTGCAGCCTGAGAAAGCGGCTGGTCTGACCAAGATCCGAGACATCTACCGAGAAATCGACCTGGGTGCGCTCGCGGCCCTGGGCATTGCGCCGCCACAGACCGGTCAGATGGGCGGCAAAGCCCTCGCCCTCCAGCGCCAGGGCGTGAATCAGCATGCGGTCGCGCTGCGGCGCGGTGCCCAGCCGCACATTGCGGAAACGGCGATCGGTCCACTTCAGAACCTGCGCCGAGGCCGAAAGCGGTGGCAGGTCGTCCGGCCGCAGCGGCTCGCCCTGCACGGCCTGTTTCAGATCCTCGTGATCGAGATCCAGATACTCCAGTTCGAGCTGCACCGGCCGCCCCCTGCCCAGGGGCAACGGCAATTCCACGCGACCGATGATCCAGGGACACTCCAGCAGCGCCTTCCAGCCGCTGCCCTCGCGTACCGCGTTGACCCGCAGCTTGTGGATGCGTCGGCCGGTAAAGGACAGCTGCTCCATGTAGAGATCCAGCTTGCGCAGCTTGTCGAGGAAGTTTGCACTGTCCTGACCTGCCGAGCGGCCGGTGTCCGTCGCAACGACACTGCGCCAGGCATCGAGATCGAGCCGCGCCACGCGCCCGTCGATGTGGTGGCCCTGTTTCGGCAGGGACGGCAGCTTGCGGCTGCCCAGATGGAAGGCGGCCCGCTGCAGCCGTGCCGGACGGCTGCGCGCGATCGCCAGGCGCGCCGCCAGCCGATCGTGCAACTGCAGGGCAAGCCGCAGCTCCGGGCCGGTGTGCAGCGGCAGGTTCAGACGCAGCGGCCAGCGCGACGCGGCCGGCTTGTGCAGTGGTTGTGGCAGCTCGATCTTCACGCCCTCCAGTGGCGAACGCACGCGCAGCTCGGGCGTACGCTTGCCACGCGGGTCCAGGGCCACCCGCACCAGCCAGTCGGCCTCACCGCGTATGCGCTGTCGCAGCCAGGGATCGAGATCGCGCGTGAGCAACGCGGCGGGCAGACGCCCGCGCAGATCGAGATAGACGTGCTCCTGACCCACGGTATTGGCCGACAGCTTGAGGGGGTGTCCGGCGAGCTGCGCGCTGCCCTCCTCGATGTACAGCGCATCACGCTCGAAACGGGCCTCGGTACGGACCTGCTCGAAACGATAGCCCAGTTCGGGAAAGGCAATGACATTGCCGGGCAGGCGCAGCCTGCCGTCCACCTGGATCTCATGATCGGGGAGCCGGGGGGAAACCGGGATGTCGAGCGCCAGCCCGAGCCGGGCCGGGCCGGAGACGGAAAGTGCTTCCAGCAGGGCCTCCTTGCCCTTGCGCAGAGGACTGTTGCGCACGAAGTCCAGCATGCCATCGAGCGGCCCCTGCGCCTTAAGCCCGATCGCGATGTGCGCGCGCTTCAGGTTCTCCACACGGGCATGGCCTTCCTGCAACGCCACCTTGCCGACGCGACCCCGCGCCACCTGCACCTCCAGGCCCTGGTTGACGAAGGCCACCTCTCCCTGCAGTCCTTCCAGCCGCGGCCAGCCGGGCCAGTAGTCGAGCACTGCGTCGCGGGCGGCGAAGCGCACCTCGAAATGGCCCTGGTGCTCGATGAAAGGGAAGCCATGGAAGGGCCCGCGATAGAGCAGACTGCCCTCGGTGACGCGGCCGGCAACGAAGGCACGCTGCAGCCATTGGTCGAGTTTCGGCTTGAGGATGCCGTGCGGCAGGTAGTCGCGCACATGGGCGGCATCGCCGTCGGCAAAGTCGATGCGCAGCTTGAGCTCCGGCGGTTCGTCACCGCCCAGAGCCAGGGCCAGCTCGCCGTCGCCGTGCACATGGGCATTGGCCGCATGCAGGCCGGTGCCCCAAAGCCGCACACGACCCTCGGCGACGCGGGCATCCAGCCGCCCGTCGAGCCGGTCGAGCGCGGCGTCGCCATGCAGCAGCCAGGGGGCATGCACCACCACATCGCGCCCCTCGAGCATCAGGCGGGCCTCGGTGCCGACCAGGGCCAGACGGCCATCCAGTCCCGAGAGGCTGGGCAGTTTCTTCCAGGGCGCCCAGCCGAGATCGCGAAAATCGGCCGTCAATGCCTGTTGCAGCAGTGACCGGCCATCGCTGACCACTTCCAGCGAGAGCTGGCGCAGGTCACCCTGCGGGCGAAGGCGCGTGGCCCAGGTACGCACCGCCTGCGGAGCGACTTTC
>JALWNJ010000131.1:4619-5895 GCA_026995955.1 Gammaproteobacteria bacterium | reverse complement strand
GCGGTGTCTTCGTCGCGCAGGTTGGTGACCAGCACCACCAGGGCGCGGCGGCGCTGGTGGATCAGCAGGCGGGTGGCGGCGGCCTCGTAGTCGGGCGCCTGACGGGTGGGCTGGAGGTCGTAGAGGGTGTCCAGCAGGCGGTTCATGAGCAGAGCGCCCTTGTAGGGCGGCAGCCAGCGTTCCGTGCCGCTGAAGCTGGCAAAGCCCACCGAGTCGCCCTGGCGCAGGGCCACATGGGCGGTGAGCAGGATGGCATTGAGGGCGTGGTCGAAATAGGACAGGAGGCCGTCGCGGCCGCGCATGCGGTGGCCGCAGTCGAGCAGGAACACGATCTGCTGGTCGCGTTCCTGCTGGTATTCGCGCGAGATCAGGCGCCGCAGGCGCGAGCTGGCCTTCCAGTCGATCTGGCGCAGCGGGTCGCCGGTCTGGTATTCGCGCAGCTGGTGGAAGTCCTGGCCCTCGCCGCGCCGGCGCCGGCGGCGGATGCCCATCTGGCTGAGCTGGCGTTCGGCGGCGAGCAGGGTGTAGCGCGCCACCGGCGCCAGATCGGGATAGACGCGCAGGGTTTGGGCCAGGGGCAGGAAACGGCGCCGGGCCCAGAGCCGCCAGGGCGCGTGCAGGCGCAGCTCGACGCCGGCAAACGCCAGCGCGCCCCGCTGTTCGGGGACGATGCGGTAGTCAATGACGAGGGTGTCCGACGGCGGCAGGTCGAGACCGTTGGCCGGCATGCCCTCGACCCGGCAGGAGGCCGGGTGATGGTCGTGGCAGTCGAGCCGCAGGGGCCGGTCACTGTCGTTGGCGAGCCGCAGGCGCACCCGGTGCGGGTTGCCGACGCTGGCCCCCTCGCCGATGAGGCGTTCGGCGCGCGGGTCGGGCAGATGCAGCAGGCGCCACAGGTCGGCCAATGCCAGAAGCCCCAGCAGCAGGGCGGCCGCTGTCCAGGCCGGGGCCAGCTCCGGCCGCCAGGCCGGCAGCAGGCCCAGAACCGCGAGCCCGGCCAGCGCCACCAGCAGGCGGCGGCCGGGCAGGGGCCACGGGCGCGGCGGGTGGCTCACTGGCGCGGGGCCTCCACGCGCTGCAGCAGGTCCTCGAGCACGGCGTCGGTGGTCTGTCCCTCGATCTCCATTTCCGGGGTCAGTCGGATACGGTGGCGCAGGGCGGGCAGGGCCACCGACTTGATGTCGTCCGGGGTGACGAAGTCGCGGCCCTCCATCAGGGCGCGCGCGCGTCCGGCCCGCACCAGGGCCAGGGCGCCGCGCGGGCCGCTGCCGATGGC
>JALWNJ010000131.1:0-4609 GCA_026995955.1 Gammaproteobacteria bacterium | reverse complement strand
GGCGATGCCGGGCCAGTCGCGGCTGGCGCGCACCAGGCGCACGGCATAGTCGTTGACGGCTTCGTCCACTTGCAGGCCGGCAGCCAGCGCGCGCAGGGCCAGTACGGCCTCGCCGTCCAGCACCGGCCGCAGCGCGTCCACCTCCAGCCGTTCGCCGCTCAGGCCCTGGCTGACGCGGGCGATCATCTCCCGTTCCTCGTCCTCGGCGGGGTAGTCGATCAGCAGCTTGAGCAGGAAACGGTCGAGCTGCGCCTCGGGCAGGGGATAGGTGCCCTCCTGTTCGATGGGGTTCTGGGTGGCCAGCACCATGAACGGCTGGGGCACCTCCAGCGCCTTGCCCTCCAGCGTGACCTGCTGCTCCTGCATCACCTCGAGCAGGGCCGACTGGGTCTTGGCCGGCGCGCGGTTGATCTCGTCGGCCAGCAGCAGGTTGGTGAACACCGGCCCGCGGCGGATGCTGAAGCGCCCTTCCTTCATGTCGTACAGCACATGGCCGGTGACATCGGTGGGCATCAGGTCGGGGGTGAACTGGATGCGCCCGAACTGGCACGAGAGGGCGCGCGCCAGGGCGCGAACCAGCAGCGTCTTGCCCAGGCCGGGCACGCCCTCGATGAGTACATGGCCGCCGGCCAGCAGGGCCAGCAGCACCTGGTCGATGATCGCCTGCTGGCCGATGATGGCGCGGGCCAGCTCCTGCTTCAGGGCCGCGATGCGTTCGGCGGCGGACTGGGGGTCTGGGGTGGTCATGATCGGATCTGCTCCTCGAGGATCTGCAGTTGACGGATGATGCGGGTGAATTCGTGGCGCTGGTGCGGCGGCCGGCCGTGCAGCAGGCGGTGCAGGGTCTCGGTCTCGAGGCCACTGAGTCGGGCCAGCAGCGCCAGGCGTCCGGCCTCGTCCAGGCGGCGAAGCTCGGGATGGCGGCGTGCGGCCAGGCGCCAGACCCGGCGGCGCACCGCCTGCAGCAGGCCGTGTTCGGCGTGGCGCTCCCACAGGAAGCGGGCGGCCGCCTCGATGTGTTCGGCCAGGCTGCGCCGTTCCGGTGGCGGCGGCGGAACCACCGGCCCGAAGCGCAGCGCGCGGCGCCACAGCCAGGCCACGAGCAGCAGCGCCAGGGCGGCGGTGGTCTGCGGCAGGTGGTCCAGGATCAGGCGGTGCAGCGGTGGCTGCGCCGGCCGCGCCATCAGCAGCAGGTGGGGACGGTCGCTCGCCAGCCGCCACAGCAGCTCGGCGTGATCGGCCTCGCCGGGACGGGTGCCGGTGAGCCAGTCGAGATCGGAGGCCAGGATCACTTCTCCACGGCCGAGGCGGACGCGCAGCAGGTGTACGCCGTGCGCACCCCGCGCCAGCACCTCGCCCGGCAGGCCCAGCAGCTTGGCCACCGTGTTGCGGCGCGTGGAAGCGGACGCCGCGCCGCGGCCGAGCCAGCGGCAGCCGTCCATCACCACCTGCAGCGGCTTGCCGCCCGTACCGCGCAGCGTGGTGTCGAGCGTCTCGCGCGGCTTGCAGTCCTTGTCGGCCGCCTGGCCATGAACCCCAAGCGCCTGGAAGACCGGTTGCCGGGCCAGCGCCATGTCCTCGGCATCGAGCCGGGGCAGGCCAATGATCAGGCGACCACCGGCGCGCACCCGGTCCAGCAGGGCCTGCAATCGGGGTGGACCCAGGGTGGGTCCGTCGGCGAGCACGATCAGGGTCTCGTCGGGGCGGGGATGGGCGCTGAGCGCATCCGGATCGGCCAGTCGCCGGGCGCTGCCGCCCATGTGCCGGGCGAAGCGTTCCACCGCCAGCAGCGGCCAGCGGATGGCCTCGCCCTCCGGGCCGACATGACGGCTCACGGTGACCCGCTGCAGGTGGGCCAGGAACCAGGCGACGACGATCAGCAGCAGGCCCCACAACAGCAGGCGCAGGGGACGCGGCATCAGGCTTCCTCCCCGGTCGTGGCGGTCTGCGACACGGCCCGGTGCAGGGCGCGCAGGCAGGGCAGCAGCTGCGGCAGACGGTTGCCGTCCAGTGTGCGATGGGCATAGGCCACCTGCTGCCAGTCGAGGGTGAGCCGTTGCAGGCAGTCGGCGTTGGCAGGTTCCAGGCGGGGTTGGCAGCGGCGCAGGAGGTCACCTTCCGTATCGCCCTCCTGAACGCTTATCCCGTGGTCGTGCACCAGGCGGCTGATGGTGGCGCGGTAGAGCAGGGCCAGCGCGGCACGCTGGTCGCCGGTCTGCCACAGGCGCAGGGCCTCGGCCAGCGGATCCTCGGGCAGGGTCTCGGGGGCGATCTCCAGGCCGGCCACCACCCGGGGCGGTGGCTCGGGCTCAGGGCCCTGCCGCGATGCCCGATGGCGCAGCAGGCGCAGCAACAGCCACAGCAGGGCCCCGGCCAGCAGGGCAATGAGCAGGCCGCGCAGCAGCTCGTTCAGGAACAGGCGATCGATCAGGGGCGGCTCGGTCGTCTCCTCGTCGCGCGAGGCCAGCCAGCGACGCAGCCAGTCGGACTCGAAGCGCGGTACCCAGACGGTGCGTTCCTCGTCATGGCCGAACACCGGGTCGGCGAGCACCTGCTGCATGACCTCGGCAGGGGCGGGGGGCGATGCGCCATCGTCGGCGCGGGCCAGCGGTGGCAGGGTCAGGCCGGGCAGCACCAGCAGCACCAGCAGGGCGGCGGCCCGTGCCGCCGGCGCCAGCCGCGCGGCCAGCCGCCGCAGGCCGATCTCCAGGTCCCAGGCCTCCAGTTCGGCCCGGCGGTTGATGTAGAGCATGAAGCCGCAGGCCACGTAGAGCGGTTCCACCACGCCCAGCACCAGGACATAGCTGGCATTGGCGAACAGGCCGCTCCACAGCGGCGATTCGGGCGAGAAGAACTGGGCCAGCAGGTCCTCCGCCAGGGACTCCGGCAGCATCAGCAGGATCAGTCCGTACAGGCCCAGGGTCACCACCCATTCCAGGTGGATGCCGACCAGGGTCAGCCAGGTGCCGCGACCGCCGCCGCGCAGGCTGAGCACGCCGATGCGACGCCGGCGATCCCGGCCGCGCAGGCCCTCGAGCTGGTACACCGGCAGGGTAAAGCTGCGCCGTGGATCCAGCCGGCCCAGCGTGAGCTGCCACAGCAGGCCGGTGTCGATGGCCCGCCGGAATCGCCGCAGGCTGTCGCCCAGGCCGGGTCGCTCGCCGAACAGGGCGTGCGCGTATACGCCGAGAAACAGCCGGTCCCACAGCGGCTTCAGCCACCACAGCAGCAGGGCCAGCACCCAGTCCTGCTGCGGGAAGCCCAGGGCGATCAGCGCCGAGAAGGGCAGTGCCACCACCAGCCAGGGCAGCAGGGTGGCCAGGAACTGCTGCTGGTAGAGGCGCACGCCGAGGTCGATGGCCTCCCAGCCCCCGCGCGGGCGCAGCCGTATGGCGAGCCGCTCAAGCTCCACGCCTGCGCCCCGCGAACAGGAAGTAGGCCGCCACGAACAGCCAGCAGAAGGCGCCGAAGGCGTATTTCATGGCCGGCGGGATGCCGGGCTGCGGCGACCAGAAGGCCTCGATGCCGGCCGCGACGAGAAACATGAGCGCGGCGCCCCAGACCAGCTCCAGCGCGGCCCGGGCCCCGCGCTGCAGGCTGTGGCGGCGGGTCAGCCGGCACGGCGCCAGCAGGCTGTGCCCCAGCATCAGGCCGGCCGCCCCGCTGAGCACGATGGCATTGAGCTCGAAGGCGCTGTGGCCGACCACGAAGGGCCAGAAGGTCTGGCCGAAGCCGATGGCCTGCAGGTGGCCGGCCACGGCGCCGATGAAGAGCCCGTTGAACACCAGCACCGCGATGGTGCCGACGCCGAACAGCAGGCCGCTGGCGAAGCTGCGAAAGCCGATGCCGGTGTTGTTGCGGATGTAGTAGCCGAACATGGTCAGGTCGGTGTCGGCGCTGCGGGTCGGGTCGCGGCCCACGGAACGGGGGCTGGCCGGATCGTACATGGCCTCGACCTGGCGCGCCGCTTCGTCGTCGAGCACGCTGAAGGCGATCTGCGGCTGCCACTGGACGAGGCCGATCATCAGCAGCAGGGGCAGGTAGAAGCAGGCCGCCGCGGCGAGCACGAAGCGCCAGCGTCGGCGCACGGCGCGGGCAAAGCCGCCCAGCAGGTAGTCGCGGATACGGGCCCCCGGGTGGTGGCGGCTGCGGTACAGCAGCTGGTGCCCGCGCCGCACCAGGTCTTCCAGCCGTTCGATCAGCAGCAGCCCGTAGCGCCGTTCGCGGGCCAGGGCCAGGTCGTGGCAGACGGCCCGGTAGAGGGCCGGCAGCTCGCTGGCCTCGTCTCCGTGGGGCGGCTGGGCCAGCAGGTCTTCCAGACGCGACCAGGCCGCCCGCCGGCTGTCGATGAAGGACTGCTGGTTCATCCGCGGCCCTCGCCGGCGATCCAGGCGGCCCAGCCGTGCAGGACGGCCTCCGGGGCGCTGCCCGGCGGGATCACGGGGCTCAGGCTGTGTGCCAGTTCCTGCACCAGCGCCGGCGACAGCCGCGGGGTGGGACTGGCGAAGTCGCGCAGCAGCTGCTGCACCTGATCAATAATCGCCCGCGCGTCGTTTTCACCGGCCGCAGCCGATGTGATCGCAGCGAGCCAGATGATCACGCCTGCGGC
>JALWNJ010000130.1 GCA_026995955.1 Gammaproteobacteria bacterium | reverse complement strand
GGTGCTGGAGGGGGCCTCGGAGTGCTGCCGCGATGCCGGCGAGGCGGTGGCCAAGCTGGCGCTGGAGCGGCGCCGCGCCATCGAGGCCGCCGAGGGCGAGGAGATCGACATCCTCATCGCCGATGTTCGCTATGGCGTGGCGCGGCGCATTGCCCGCGAGGTGGTGCGGCGCAGCGGCCATGTCAGCCGTACCCTGTCCGATCGCATCGACGCCATCGTGCTGCACCGCTGGCTGGGGGTGCCCATCTTCCTGCTGGTGATGTACCTGCTGTTCACCTTTACCATCAACATCGGCGGTGCCTTCGTCGACTTCTTCGACATCCTCGCGGGCAGTATCTTCATCGACGGCACGCGCAGCCTGCTGGAGGTGCTGCACGCACCGGAGTGGCTCATCGTGCTGCTGGCCGACGGTGTCGGTGCCGGTATCCAGGTGGTGGCCACCTTCATTCCCATCATCGGCTTTCTGTACCTGTTCCTGTCCTTCCTCGAGGGCTGGGGCTACATGTCGCGCGCGGCCTTCGTGATGGACCGCTTCATGCGCCGGCTGGGACTGCCCGGCAAGGCCTTCGTGCCGCTCATCGTCGGCTTCGGCTGCAATGTGCCGGCCATCATGGCGGCGCGCACGCTGGAAAACCCGCGCGAGCGCGTCCTTACCGTGATGATGGCGCCGTTCATGTCCTGCGGCGCGCGGCTGTCGGTGTATGCCCTGTTCGCCGCTGCCTTCTTCCCGCATGGCGGGCAGAACATGGTGATGGCGCTGTACCTCATCGGCATCGCCTTTGCCATCCTTACGGCCTTCGTGCTCAAGCACAGCCTGCTCAAGGGCGAGGCCACGCCCTTCATCATGGAGCTGCCGGCCTATCACATCCCCACCCTCAAGGGGGTGCTGCTGCATACCTGGGAGCGGCTCAAGGGCTTCGTCACCGATGCCGGCAAGGTGATCGTGGTGATGGTGGTGGCCATCAACTTCCTCAATTCCATGGGCACCGACTTCAGCTTCGGCAACGAGGACAGCGACCGTTCGGTGCTGAGCGCGGTGGGGCGCAGCATCCAGCCGGCCTTCGAGCCGATGGGCATCACCGAGGACAACTGGCCGGCCACGGTGGGCCTGTTCACCGGCCTGCTGGCCAAGGAAGTGGTGGTGGGTGCGCTGGACGCCATGTACAGCAACCTCGCCGGCCTCGCCGAGGAAGAGGAGGCCGGTGGCTTCGACCTGGCCGCCGCCTGGGACGAGGCCCTTCGAACCACCCGCGACAACCTGGTCGAGACCTGGCACAACCTCTCCGATCCCGTCGGCCTGCGGGTCATCCGGGAAGTCGAGAGTGTTGACGAGGCGGCGCAGCTGAACGAGGTCAAGACCGCCACCTTCGGCGCCATGGCCGAACGCTTCGACGGCAAGGCAGGGGCCTTTGCCTATCTGCTGTTCGTACTGCTGTATGCGCCCTGCGCGGCGGCCACCTCGGCCATCTGGCGCGAGACCACGCCGCGCTGGACGCTGTTTGCGGTCACCTGGAGCACCACCCTGGCCTGGATCAGCGCCACCGTGTTCTACCAGGCCGCCACCTTCGCCCGCCATCCCGGCAGCTCGCTGGCCTGGATCAGCGGCCTGCTGCTGCTGTTTTTGGCCATTCTCGCCACCATGCGATGGCTCTCGCGGCGGGTGCCGGGACCGGGTCAGCCCCTGCCGGTCGGATGATCCTGCGCGAGATCCGCGACTACCTTCGTCAGCGCGGCCGCGCCCCGCTGCGCGACATGGCGATCCACTTCGACATGGACGAGAGCGCCCTGCGCGGGGCGCTGGAGCACTGGATGCGCAAGGGTCGGGTGCGGCGTCTGCCGCCTGGCACCACCTGTTCCGGCTGCAGCAGCTGCGCGCCGCAGGACATCGAGCTCTACGAGTGGGTGGAGGCCGATGGCGCCCGTCCGCTGCAGTTCCTGCCCCAGGCGGTATGCCCCGACCGTGACGCGGGTGCAGGGAGCGACTGAACCGGATTGCAGCGGGTTTCACGCTTCCCGCCAATGACGGGAACGCTCATGAAATCGCGGGGTCAACGGGGTAGAATTCGCCCACGCCACGAGATGGCGGGGCACGACCGCCCCGAAACGGACCTCACGAGGAACCCATGTCCAGATCCGCATCCCTGTTCGTCAGCCTGACCCTCTTTTTGTTGGCCACCGTGCTGCAGGCCGCGCCGGCCGTGGTGCCGCCACCGCCGAAACTCGATGCCCGCAGCTACATCCTCATAGACTTCGACAGTGGCGAGGTGCTGGCGGAGAAGAATGCCGACGAGCGCATCGAGCCGGCCAGCATCACCAAGATGATGACCGCCTACCTGGTCGATCAGGAGCTCAAGCGCGGCAACATCGGCCTCGACGACGAAGTGCCCATCAGCGAGAAGGCCTGGCGCATGAAGGGCTCGCGCATGTTCGTCGAGGTAGGCAAAAAGGTGCCCCTTCGCGAGCTGCTCAAGGGCATGATCATCCAGTCCGGCAACGATGCCACGGTGGCGCTGGCCGAATACATCGCCGGGACCGAGGAGGCCTTCGTCGACATGATGAACGCCCAGGCCCAGGCGCTGGGCATGACCGGCACCCATTTCACCAACAGCACCGGCTGGCCCGATCCCGAGCACTATTCCACGGCCCGTGACCTGGCCATCCTGGCGCGCGCCCTGATCCGCGACTTCCCCGAGCGCTACGCGCTGTACAAGGAGAAAAAGTACACCTGGAACGGCATTACGCAGTACAACCGCAATCGCCTGCTGTGGCGCGACAAGAGTGTCGACGGCGTCAAGACGGGGCACACCGAGTCGGCGGGCTACTGTCTGGTCAGCTCCGCGCAACGCGACGGCATGCGCCTGATCGCCGTGGTGCTGGGTACCAAGAGCGACAAGGCGCGCACGCAACAGAGCCAGGCCCTGCTCAACTACGGCTTCCGCTTCTTCGAGACCCACAAGCTCTATGGCGCGGGCCAGAAGCTGGCCGAGGTGCGGGTCTGGTTCGGGGCCCGCGACAAGGTGGGCGTGGGTCCGGCCGAAGACATCTTCGTCACCGTGCCGCGCGGTCGCTATGGCGATCTCAAGGCGGGCATGGACCTGCAGCCCTCGGTGGAGGCACCGGTGGAGAAGGGACGCGAGCTGGGCCGGCTCAGGGTGACGCTGGACGGCAAGCCCAAGCGCGAGGCCGCTCTGCATGCGCTGGCCGCGGTGCCCGAGGGCGGGCTGTGGGAAAAGGTCCGCGACACCGTGCTGCGCTGGTTCGAGTAGCGCCATGCAGGTGTACCTCAACGGCCAGTGGCTGGACGGCGACTCGGCCTGTGTGTCGGTTCTCGACCGCGGCTTCCTGTTCGGCGACGGCGTGTACGAGGTGATCCCGGTGTATGGCGGCTATGCCTTCCGCCTGCAGGCCCACCTCAACCGGTTGCAGCGCTCGCTGCACGAGACGCGCATCCCCGAACCGCACGACCGCGAGGGCTGGCAGGCCATCGTCGACGGCCTGATCGAGCGCTTTGGTGCCGACGGCGATGCCTCGGTGTACCTGCAGGTCACGCGTGGCGTGGCCCAGCGTGACCATGCCTTCCCGGCCGAGGCACGGCCCACCGTGTTCGGGATGATCAATCCGCTGCACCCGGTGGACGAGGCGGTACTCGAGCAGGGCGTGGCCGCCATCGTGCGCGAGGACATCCGCTGGCATCGCTGCGACATCAAGTCGATCTCGCTGCTGGGCAATGTGCTGCTGCGCCAGGAGGCCGTCGAGGCTGGCGCCGCCGAGGCCATCCTGATCCGCGACGGGCTGGTCACCGAGGGGGCGGCGAGCAATGTCTTCGTGGTCAAGAGCGGCGAGATCATCACCCCGCCCACCGACGAGTGCCTGCTCGGCGGCATCACCCGCGAGCTGGTGCTGGAGCTGGCCCGCTTCCACGGGCTGGCGGTGCGCGAGGCGCCGATTCGCGAGCTGTTCCTGCGCAACGCCGACGAGATCTGGCTGACCTCGTCCACCAAGGAGATCCTGCCGGTGACGCGGCTCGACGGCAAGCCGGTGGGCGAGGGCGTGCCCGGTCCGGTCTGGCACACCATGCGCGAGCTCTACGTGCGCTGCAAGGAGCGCCTGCGGCGTGGAGACAAGATCTGCTACTGACCGCGCAGCGCCGGCGCCGCGCCTGCGCCGGCTCGGCCGCCAGCCCTACGGCCCGGTGTTCGAGGCCATGCGCGCCTACACCGAGGCGCGCGACGAGGGGAGCGCCGACGAGCTGTGGCTGGTGGAGCACGAGCCGGTGTTCACGCTCGGCCTCAACGGCCGCCCGGAGCACCTGCTGGCGCCGGGCGAGATCCCGGTGCAGCAGGTCGATCGTGGTGGCCAGGTCACCTACCACGGCCCGGGGCAGATCGTGCTCTACACGCTGCTCGACCTGCGCCGACTGGGGCTTGGCGTGCGTGCCCTGGTCAGCGCGCTGGAGCGCAGCGTGATCCGCCTGCTGGCCGACTACGGCATCGAGGCCGTGGCGCGGCCCGATGCGCCCGGGGTCTATGTGGCAGGGCGCAAGATCGCCGCGCTTGGGCTGCGCGTGCGTCGCGGGCGGTGCTACCACGGGCTGAGCCTCAACCACGACATGGACCTGTCGCCCTTTGCCCGCATCAATCCCTGCGGCCACGCGGGCCTGGAGGTCACTAGCCTGGCGCGGCTGGGGGTGCGTGCCACGCAGGAGGAAATCAGCCGCGCCCTGTGTGGCCATCTGTGCGACGAGCTGGGGTACACTGGGTGCCCCGAAACCCTGCCGGCCATCGAGCCGCTGCCCCGGACGACGACATGAGCAAGCCACGCACCCCACAGACCGGCGTCAAGCAGCGCGGAGCGGACAAGGTCGCCCGCATCCCGGTACGCATCGAACCCACCGAGCGCCCCCTGCGCAAGCCGGAGTGGATCCGCGCCCGGGTACCGGCCGGTCCCGAGGTCAGCCGCATCAAGGGCATCCTGCGCCAGCGCCGGCTGCACACCGTGTGCGAGGAGGCCACCTGCCCCAATCTGGGCGAGTGCTTCGGCCACGGCACCGCCACCTTCATGATCATGGGCGACATCTGCACCCGGCGCTGTCCGTTCTGCGACGTGGCGCATGGCCGCCCCGAGCCGCTGGATACCGACGAGCCGGAGAACCTGGCGCAGACCATCGCCGAACTGGGGCTGAATTATGTGGTCATCACCTCGGTCGACCGCGACGACCTGCGCGACGGCGGGGCGGGCCACTTCGTCGCCTGCATCGAGGCGGTGCGCCGGCACTGCCCGCAGACCCGCATCGAGGTGCTGGTGCCGGACTTCCGCGGCCGCATGGATCGTGCGCTGGAGATCTTCCGTCAGGCCCCGCCCGATGTCTTCAACCACAACCTGGAGACCGTGCCGCGGCTCTACCGCCAGGCCCGGCCCGGGGCCGACTACGCCTGGTCGCTGCGCCTGCTGCAGCGCTTCAAGGCCGAACACCCCGGGGTGCCGACCAAGTCCGGCCTGATGCTGGGACTGGGCGAGGAGCTGGACGAGGTGGTGGAAGTGATGCGCGACCTGCGCGCCCACGACTGCGACATGCTGACCCTGGGCCAGTACCTGCAGCCGACCCGTCACCATCATCCGGTGGCGCGCTTCGTACATCCGGACGAGTTCGACGAGCTGGCCGAAATCGCCCGTGAACTGGGCTTTTCACAGGTCGCCAGCGGCCCGCTGGTGCGCTCCTCCTACCACGCCGACCAGCAGGCCGCCGGCCTGGTCTGACCCGGCCGGCTCAGAGCCGGCCCAGCACCTTGCGCGCCGCCGCCACGGTGGCCTCGATGTCGGCGTCGCTGTGGGCGCTGGAGACGAAGCCCGCCTCGAAGGCGGACGGGGCCAGGTACACGCCTTCGTCCAGCATGCCGTGGA
>JALWNJ010000129.1 GCA_026995955.1 Gammaproteobacteria bacterium | reverse complement strand
TAGTACGAGAGGACCGGAGTGGACGCACCTCTGGTGTTCCGGTTGTCACGCCAGTGGCACTGCCGGGTAGCTATGTGCGGACGGGATAACCGCTGAAAGCATCTAAGCGGGAAGCCCCTCCCAAGATTAGGTCTCGCTGGATCCTTGAGATCCCTGAAGGGCCCTCGAAGACTACGAGGTTGATAGGCTGGGTGTGGAAGTGCAGCGATGCATGAAGCTAACCAGTACTAATTGCCCGTGAGGCTTGACCATATAACACCCAAACAGTTGGGTGGGTTGTGCAAGTGATCGTCTCAACCCCGACTTGTTCCCAGATTGCTTGTTGCGAGACATCGCGACGAGAACCGGTTTGCCTGGCGACCATAGCGAGCTGGAACCACCCGATCCCATCCCGAACTCGGAAGTGAAACAGCTCAGCG
The DNA here is from genome assembly GCA_026995955.1 of Gammaproteobacteria bacterium. Taxonomy (GTDB): domain Bacteria; phylum Pseudomonadota; class Gammaproteobacteria; order J044; family J044; genus J044. The sequence continues at coordinate 5,491 of JALWNJ010000129.1, read as the reverse complement.
CCGATGATAGTGTGGGGTCTCCCCATGCGAAAGTAGGACATCGCCAGGCTCTAATCGCAAAACGCCCGCAGCGCTCGCTGCGGGCGTTTTCTTTTTTCGGTTCGGCACCCCCGTTCACGCTACGCCTGGACTCGTTCCCGCGCCCGTTTCTTCAACGCGCGTCGTTCCTGCTGTTGGCCTTCGTTTTGTCTGTGGCGGTTTCGGCCAGGCCCAGCCGCCGTTCCCTGAGCTGCCGGTACAATGCCATGATGCGCTTTACATAGCCCCGAGTCTCTGCGTACGGAGGAATGCCGTTGTATCGGCGTACGGCATTGGGGCCGGCATTGTAGGCGGCCAGCGCCAGACGCACGTCTTCGTTGAACTGGTTCAGCATGCGTCGCAGGTAGGACATGCCCGCGGCCAGATTGTCACGGCCATTGAAGGGATCGCTTACTCCCAGTTCGCGCGCGGTCTGGGGCATCAGCTGCATCAGTCCCTGTGCGCCGACACGGGATACGGCACGACGATCGAAACAGGATTCGACGCGGATGACGGCACGGACCAGATCGGGGTCGAGATCGTAGATGCCGGCATAATGGTGTATCCAGTACAGGTAGGGCGATTCGCGCTCCTGCATCCGTGTCTCGTCGACGCCGATGCAGGATCGGGTCGCAGTCGGCCGCCCATGGCGGCCAATGTAGGTCATGCCATCCGGCATGGCACGATGATCGGTGAGCCATACGGTGCCATCGTCCTCCTTGAAGACGAAGATGTCTCGTGCTTGCGCCGGCGGTGTGATCAGCAGGCTGGTGCCGATCGCTGCGGCCAGCAATTTGACTCCGGGCTTGATCATCGGCAGGCTTCGTTGCGTTCCCACACGAGTATATACCAAGCATGCCGGTCGCAGCCCTTGCCGACAAGCTGATGAGGATGCTGATCCAGGCGCCGGAGGCCCGTTTGTTGCCGGCCTTGCGCCAGCAGCTTGGCGTCAGCGAGTGCGAGATGGAGGCGTTGATCCATACACTGGAGAGGGCCGGTTGTGGCCTGTTGCAGGAAGGGGAAACCCTGTCCCTGGCCGTGAAATGGCACCCCCTGTCGATCGAGTCCGTGGGCGCGCGGCTGCTTGAGCTGGGCTGGCGACTGGATTATCGCATGGTGACCGGCTCGACCAATGACGATGGCCTGGATCTGGCGCTGAATGCCGCGCCGACGGTGCATGTCGCCGAGTGCCAGCTGGCCGGGCGCGGCCAGCATGGCCGAAGCTGGGGGGCCGTGCCCGGGGCTGCGCTGACCTTCTCGCTGTCGCTGCCGGTGTCGGCAGAGCGGGTGCGGGCGCCGCTGTGGATCGGTCTGCGGGCCGGCCAGGCACTGCGTGAGGCCCTGCCCGCGGAAGCGCGGGCCCGCGTGGCCATCAAGTGGCCCAACGATCTGGTGGTGGGGCGCCGCAAGCTGGCGGGCATACTGGCGCAATCGCGCAGTCGCGGCGATCGTGCCCGTCTGGTGCTGGGTGTCGGCATCAATGTGCGGGCTGCGCCGAAGGTGGCAGGTCGGGATACGGTCAGTCTGGCCGATCTGGGGGCATGCCCGATACGCGAAACCCTGCTGGTCGCGCTGGTCGGCGCCCTGGGCGAGGCGCTGCGCGAGCCGCTGGAGCCACAGCGGATCCGGGCTGCCTGGTCGCGCGAGGTGGATGCCCTGCACGGCAGGCCGGTGCGTACCGAGTCCGGGCTGGCCGGACTCGGGCAGGGGCTGGCGCCTGACGGCAGCTACCGACTGTACACGGGGACAGGGGAATGCGCGGTGTCGGCCGGCGACAGGATCGTGCAATGGTGAGGCAGGCGATGCGATTGCTGATCGATGGCGGCAACACCCGGCTCAAGTGGCGTCGAGTCGGCGTGGCGCCGGCTGCGGGCGTGCTGGGCTGGCCGGAGCTGGAACGGGGCCTGCCTTCCCTGCTCGACGGCGTCGAGGCAGTCTGGTGCTGTCTGCCGGGGCGCGAAGCACGGCGGACCTTGCTGTGCGACCTGCTGGCCCGGCACGGCCTCGAGGCGCACCAGCCGGACCGGGCGCTGCTGCAGGCCCGGTTGCGACCGGTCTACAGCCGGCCCGAGCGGATGGGGCTGGACCGGCTGCTGGCGCTGCGCGCGGCCTGTGAACAGCGACCGGGTGAGCCGCTCATCGTGATCGATGCCGGGACGGCGATCACCCTCGATGCGCTGGATGCGCAAGGCCGGCACGCCGGTGGGGTGATCCTGCCCGGGCTGGGCCCGATGGGGGAGGCGCTGGCCGAACGCACCGGCCTGCCGGCGCTGGCTCCCGCAGCGTGGCAGTCGGCCGCGCGCAGCGAGGACACCGAGGCCGCGCTGGGCGCAGGGCTGTGCGGCCTGGTCGGTGGCGGCCTGCAGCGTCTGGTCGGTGATCTGGAGGCCGTGCTGGGCGCCGATCGCGCCGCGTTGCTGGTGACCGGGGGGGATGCGGAGCTGGTGCAGTCACTGCTGGGCAGCCCGTCCACGCTGTGCCAGAATCTGGTGCTCGACGGACTGGCGCTGGAATCGGAATGCTGATGCGCATCCTGCTGATCGTGCTCCTGCTGCTGAATGCAGCCTACCTGGGCTGGCGTCTCTGGCATCCTGCCGGTGCGCCCGCACATCGGTTGCCGCCGCCACAACCCGGCGTGACGCAACTGGTGCTGTTGCAGGAACGGCAGCCGGAACCGGTGCCGGGTTCGGCTGCGGCGCAGGGCGAGGGGGCCGTCGAGGCGCAATCCCCGTCGACGGTCGCTGCCTGCTACAGCCTGGGGCCGTTCCGGAACCGCAAGGAAGCGCAGCAGGTGCTGGGGCAACTGCGCGAAGCGGGGCTGAGTGCCAGGCTGCGCGACCTGGAGGAACAGGCCTTTGTCGGCTACTGGGTGTATCTGCCGCCGCGCAAGAGCCGCGCAGAGGCGCGGCGGGTGGCCAGGGATCTTGCCCGCCGCGGCATCAAGGACTTCTACATCGTCAACGAGGCGGAAAACCGCAATGCGATCTCGCTGGGTCTGTTCCGCGACCAGTTCCATGCCAACCGGCGGCTGGCGAAGCTGCGGGCGATGGGCTACCAGCCGCGCAAGCGGGTGCGCCGGCGCGCCCGCACCAACTGGTGGGTGGACTATCGCGAGGAGGGCGATGCCCGGTTGCCGCAGGAGGCACTGCAGGCACTGCTGGCCGGAAACCGCCGCCTGACGCGCGTGGATCGCAGCTGTCCGGCGGATTGAGCGCATCGCGCCGCGCCACTATAATGCCTGCGCTTGCTGGAGTAGCTCAGTTGGTAGAGCGCCTCACTTGTAATGAGGATGTCGCGGGTTCGACTCCTGTCTCCAGCTCCACTTGCCTGCGTAGCGGGGCCCTTCTGGGCCCCGTTCGTCCATCCGCGGCACGGCTCAGGTCTCAGGTGGTCTCGTTGGCGCCCCGACCGATGGCGTAGTAGCGGAATCCGGCCTGTTGCAGGCGCTCCGGGTCGTACAGGTTGCGTCCGTCGAAGATCAGTGGCTCGGCCAGTCTTTCCCGCATCTGCTCGAAGTCCGGGCTGCGGAACTCCTGCCATTCGGTGACGATGGCCAGCGCATCGGCACCCTCCAGCGCGTGCGCGGCGGAATCGGCGAGTTCCAGATCGTCGCGGTCGCCGTAGAGGCGGCGGCACTCGTCCATGGCCACCGGGTCGTAGGCGCGCACCCGTGCGCCCGCCGCCCAGAGTTGCTCCATCAGCACCCGGCTCGGCGCCTCGCGCATGTCGTCTGTGTTGGGCTTGAAGGCCAGTCCCCACAGGGCGATGGTGCGACCGGCGATCTGGCCGCCGAAATGGTCGCGGATCTTCTCGAACAGACGCCGCTTCTGGCGGTTGTTCACCCGCTCCACCGACTGCAGCAGCTCGGCCTCGTAGCCGACCTCGCGCGCGGTGCGCTCCAGCGCCTGTACGTCCTTGGGGAAGCAGGAGCCGCCGTAGCCGCAGCCCGGGTAGATGAAGTGGTAGCCGATGCGCGGATCGGATCCGATGCCGATGCGTACCGATTCGATGTCGGCGCCCAGCCGCTCGGCCAGGTTGGCCAGTTCGTTCATGAAGCTGATCTTGGTGGCCAGCAGGGCATTGGCCGCGTACTTGGTCAGCTCCGCCGAGCGGATGTCCATGGCGATGAGGCGGTCGTGGTTGCGGTTGAAGGGGGCGTACAGGGCCCGCATCAGCTCGGTGGTGCGCGGGTTGTCGGTTCCGATGACGATGCGGTCGGGCTTCATGAAATCGTCGATGGCCGCACCTTCCTTGAGGAACTCGGGGTTGGAGACGACATCGAATTCCACCTCGACGCCGCGCTCGGCGAGACGCGCCGAGATGGTGTCGCGCACCCGGTCGGCGGTGCCCACCGGTACCGTGGACTTGTCCACCACGATGCGGTACTCGTCCATGTGGCGGGCGATGGTGTCGGCCACCGCCAGCACATGGCGCAGATCGGCAGAGCCGTCCTCGTCCGGTGGTGTGCCCACGGCGATGAACTGGAACAGGCCGTGGCGCACGCCCTCGGCGGCGTCCAGCGTGAAGCCGAGGCGGCCGGCGGCCATGTTGTTCTCGATCAGCTCGTCCAGCCCGGGCTCGTAGATCGGCACCTCGCCGCGCTGCAGGCGCTCGATCTTGTCCGGGTCGATGTCCACGCACAGCACGCGATTGCCGACCTGCGCCAGACAGGCGCCGGTGACCAGGCCAACATAGCCGGAACCGTAGATGGTGATGTCCATGATGTCTCCTGTGCCGCTCGGTTATGGGGCAGCCGGGGGGTTGCATCTGCCGCCGGATCGGGCAGAATACGCGCCGCGGACGGCGCCGGCGGCGGCATCCTACCAGAACCAGCTCAACAATTCATGCTCAGGGCCGATGCAGGCCTTGACAGGGGCGGTGATCGGCGTCAAAATTGCGCGCTTCATTTCGGAGGGGTTCCCGAGTGGCCAAAGGGGGCAGACTGTAAATCTGCTGGCTCAGCCTTCGGAGGTTCGAATCCTCCCCCCTCCACCAGAAAGACCGTGCGGCAGGCACCGGGTGCGGCCGGCGGACCGGCAGATGGTGTCGGGTGAAGTTCGGCGGGTGTAGTTCAATGGTAGAACTTCAGCCTTCCAAGCTGAATACGTGGGTTCGATTCCCATCACCCGCTCCAGACGAACGAGGGCCGAGTGACGAGGGCCGGGGAGCGAGGGGCAGCAGTGTTCCTCGTTCCTTGTTCCTCGGTCCTCGCGACGGTTTTTGGCCCATATAGCTCAGCGGTAGAGCACTCCCTTGGTAAGGGAGAGGTCCCCAGTTCAATTCTGGGTATGGGCTCCAGACATTTCGGATCATCGAAACGCTTGATGGGGTTGAGAGACTATGTCCAAGGAAAAGTTTGAACGCACGAAGCCGCATGTGAATGTGGGCACGATTGGTCACGTGGACCATGGCAAGACGACGCTGACGGCGGCGCTGACGAAGGTGTCGGCGGAGCAGTTTGGCGGTGGCGAGT
>JALWNJ010000128.1 GCA_026995955.1 Gammaproteobacteria bacterium | reverse complement strand
GCAGCAGAACAGGCAGAACCCCGCGCCACCAGCGCGGGCGCGCAGAGCGGGGACGATAGGCGGTAGGTACTCGGTGCAGTGATGCGTCCATGGGCTCCTTCCCCGGCCGACAGGGACGGCCCGGCGTCCTTGCTCGGCAATCTGGCAGTTTTACCGAATTCTTTGCGGGCTTAGTTCGATTGTCAATTCATTTCCTTGATCCTTCGGTTTCTCTTGATCGCCCCACTGCACCAAAGCACAATGCGCTCATGACCCATTCGCTCGACACCCGCAACCTGCTCTGCCCCATGCCGGTGATCCGCACCCAGGACTTCATCGCCCGGCTGTCGCCCGGCGAGGAGCTGGTGGTGACGGCCACCGATCCGGGGGTGAAGAACGACATCCCGGCCTGGTGCCGCATCAATGGCCACGAGGTGCTGGACATCGAGGAGGCGGGGCGCGAGATCCGCATCCGCATTCGCGTCGGCGAGGCGGTAGAATAGGCGCCCCGTCCACGCCGCGAGCCCGAGCATGAGCCACCAGCCCGCCCCCGTTTCCCTTGCCGACGATTCCGCCCAGCGCCTGGAGGTGACGCGCCGGGTGACGCTGGTGGGCGCGGCCACCAACCTGTTCCTGTCGCTGGCGCAGATCTTCGGCGGGCTGTTCACCCAGTCGCAGGCGGTGATCGCCGACGGGGTGCACACGCTCTCCGATCTGGCCACCGACTTCCTGGTGCTGTTCGCCGCCCACGAGGCGAGCCGCGAGGCGGACGAGGACCACCCCTACGGGCACCAGCGCATCGAGACGCTGGCCACGGTGGTGCTGGGGGTGGCGCTGGTGGCGGTGGGCGTGGGCATCGGCTGGCGCGCCGGGCTGCGCCTTATGCACGCGGACCAGCTCACCCAGCCGCAGCCGCTGGCGGTCTTCTTCGCGGCGCTGGCCATCGTCGCCAAGGAGGCGCTGTTCCACTACACCCGCGCGGCGGGGCGGCGCATCCGCTCCAACATGCTGATGGCCAATGCCTGGCATCACCGCTCCGATGTGGTGTCCTCGCTGGTGGTGCTGGCCGGGGTGGTGGGCAGCCTGTTCGGCCTGCCGCTGCTGGACCCGCTGGCGGCGCTGGTGGTGGCGCTGATGATCGCCTACATGGGCGGCGGGCTGATCCGCGACAGCGTGATGGAGCTGATCGACACCGGCCTGGAGCCGGAGACGGTGCAGGCCATCCGCGAGCGCATCCTGGCCGTGGACGAGGTGCAGAGCCTGCACATGCTGCGCACCCGGCGCATGGGCGGGCAGGCGCTGGCCGACGTGCACATCCAGGTGAGCCCGCGCATCAGCGTCTCCGAGGGCCACCAGATCGCGGAGACGGTACGCCAGCGCCTGGTGGAGGGGTTCGAGGAGCTGGCCGATGTGATGGTGCACATCGACCCGGAGGACGACGAGGAGGGGCCGCCCAACGCCGGCCTCCCGCTGCGCTCGGAGCTGCTGCCGCGGCTGCGCGCGGCCTGGTCCGGAATCCCCGAGGCGGCGCAGGTCCGGCGCTTCCAGCTGCACTACCTCAACGGCCAGATCGAGCTGGAGCTGTACCTGCCGCTGGAACTGGCCGGCGCGGACGAGGCGGCGCGCGAGCGGCTCCGGCAGCGCTTCATCGAGGCCTCGCGACAGGTGGAAGGCATCGGCCGCATCCGCCTGTACTTCTGCTGATGCACCATATTTGTGCAAATGCACAAATATGGTGCATCACGGCCTGTTTCACGCGCCCGATCGCCCCTTTTGCGGCCCCGAGGCCGGCTTTACCGGCTGGCACAAATCGTGCACTATCTGCGAGGTCAAGATTCTTTCTACCTGATCCGTCAAGGAGCCACTACTCATGTCTGCAAGTGATGTAATGAAGATGATGCAGGAAAACGACGTGAAGTTCGTCGACCTGCGCTTTACCGATACCCGCGGCAAGGAGCAGCACGTGACCGTGCCGGCGCACACCGTGGACGAGAGCCTGTTCGAGGACGGCAAGATGTTCGACGGCTCCTCCATCGCCGGCTGGAAGGGCATCAACGAGTCCGACATGATCCTGATGCCCGATCCCAGCACCGCGGTGATGGATCCGTTCTTCGCCGACTCCACGCTCATCATCCGCTGCGACATCATCGAGCCCAGCACCATGCAGGGCTACGAGCGCGATCCGCGCTCCGTCGCCAAGCGCGCCGAGGAGTACATGCGCTCCACCGGCATCGCCGACACCGCCTTCTTCGGTCCGGAGCCCGAGTTCTTCGTGTTCGACGACGTCCGCTGGGGTGACGACATCTCCGGCGCCTTCTACCAGATCGACTCCGACGAGGCCTCCTGGAACGCCGAGAAGGTGTACGAGGACGGCAACATCGGCCACCGTCCGGGCCCCAAGGGCGGCTACTTCCCGGTGCCGCCGGTGGATTCGCTGCAGGACCTGCGCGCCGCCATGTGCCAGGTGCTGGAGGAGATGGGCGTCGAGACCGAGGTGCACCACCACGAGGTGGCCACCGCTGGCCAGTGCGAGATCGGCACCAAGTTCGACACCCTGGTCAAGCGCGCCGATGCCAACCAGATCCTGAAGTACGTGGTCCAGAACGTGGCCCACAACTACGGCAAGACCGCCACCTTCATGCCCAAGCCGCTGGTGGGTGACAACGGCAACGGCAAGCACGCCCGCGCCATCAACGCCTTCACCAACGCCTCCACCAACTCCTACAAGCGTCTGGTGCCCGGCTTCGAGGCCCCGGTGATGCTGGCCTATTCGGCCCGCAACCGTTCCGCCTCCATCCGCATCCCGTTCGTCAGCAGCCCGAAGGCGCGCCGCATCGAGGTCCGTTTCCCGGATTCCTGCGGCAACCCGTACTTCACCTTCGCCGCCATGCTGATGGCCGGCCTCGACGGCATCCAGAACAAGATCCATCCGGGCGACGCCATGGACAAGGATCTGTACGACCTGCCGCCGGAAGAGGAGAAGGCCATTCCCAAGGTGGCCCGTTCGCTGGAGGAGGCCCTCAACGCGCTGGATGCCGACCGCGACTTCCTCAAGGCCGGCGGCGTGTTCACCGACGACTGCATCGATGCCTACATCGACCTGAAGATGGAAGAGGTCACGCGCCTGCGCATGTCCACCCATCCGGTCGAGTTCGACATGTACTACAGCCTGTAAGGCCGGTCGAACGACACGATGCACGGCGCGCCCCCATTCGGGGGCGCGTTTCGTTTGACCCCCCGGCCGCACAGCGTCTATCCTGTGGACATGACACGGATCCTTGCAACGCTCCTGATGCTGATCGCCCTGCCGGCGCTGGCCACGCAGGTCTATCGCTGGACCGACGAGCACGGCCAGGTGGTGTTCGGCGACGAACCGCCCAGGGGGGTGGCCGCCGAGCCGGTCGAGATCCGCCCGCCGCAGACCTTCAAGGCCCTGCCGGTTCCGAAGCCCGCCACGCCAGAGCCTGCTTCCCAGCCGCCAAAGCCCAAGGCGGTAGCGTACAAGACCGTCGAGATCCTGCGTCCCGCCGAGGACGAGGCCATCCGCAGCAACAACGGCTTTCTGGTCATCAGCTTCCGCGCCGAGCCGGATCTGGCGCCCGAGGACCGCTTCGAGGTCGTCATGGACGGCAAGCCGGTGGGCACCACCCGCAACACCAGCCTGGCCCTGGAGAATGTCGATCGTGGCACCCACACCGTCGAGGTGCGCATCGTCGACGACCAGGGCAACGAACGGGCCGTCAGCCAGCCTGTCACCTTCCACCTGCTGCGTCACCACATCTGAACACCCGGTCGGCGCTTGCGTCGAGCGTGCCTGGCGTGCACCATGATGGTGCGCGTGATGCGGCGTGCCTCCCGCCACCCACCCGGAACCCCGCTTTCCCGCGCCCCGTGCACCCGGCACGGCTCTTGCAACTCGTATGGATTGATGGAGACGCCTGACTGCAACTTCCAGCAACTCGTCGAGGCCATGAGCAGCGGAATGCTGGTGCTCGACGACGGCCTGCGCGTGCGCTACCTGAACCCGGTCGGCGAGATGCTGTTCGGCCGCAGCCTCAACCAGTCGCGTGGCCAGCAGCTGATGGCCCTGATCACGGGCCCCGACGCACTGCTGAAACGGCTGCGCGACACGCTGCAGACCGGCCACCCCTGTACCCTGCGCGAACAGGAGCTGCTGCTGCACGACGGTCGTACCCTGACCGTCGATGTCGCCGTGAGCACGCTGGACTCGCCACGCCAGGGGACCCGTCTGCTGGTCGAGCTGCAGCCGCTGGATCGCCACCGGCGCCTGACCCGCGACGACCTGAACCGGGTGCGGGAACAGACCATCCGCCAGCTGGCCCGCGGCCTGGCCCACGAAATCAAGAACCCCCTGGGCGGCCTGCGGGGCGCCGCGCAGCTGCTCGAGCGGGAGCTGGACGACCCGGAGCTGCGCGAATACACCGGGGTCATCATCCGCGAGGCGGACCGCCTCAAGGCCCTGCTCAACCGCATGCTCGGGCCCACCCAGCCGCCGCGGATGGCGCCCATCAACATCCATTCCGTGCTCGACGAGATCCGTCGCCTGCTGCTGGCCGAGGCCGGCGACCGGCTGCGGGTGGTGCCGGACTACGACCCCAGCCTGCCCGACATCGAGGCCGACCGCGAGCTGCTGATGCAGGCCCTGCTCAACATTGCCCGCAACGCCATGCTGGCCCTGGCCGAGCGCGACGACGGCGAGATCCGCCTGCGCACCCGCATCGAGCGCCAGTTCACCATCGCGGCCCGGCGCCACCGGCTGGTGCTGCGCATCGACATCGAGGACAACGGCCCCGGCATCCCCGAGGCCCTGCGCGAGACCCTGTTCCTGCCGATGGTGACCGGGCGTGCCGACGGCAGCGGGCTGGGACTGTCCATCGCCCAGTCCCTCATCGGCCAGCATCACGGCCTGATCGCCTTCGACAGCGAGCCGGGCCACACTCGCTTCTCCGTCTTTCTGCCCTACGACCTCTCTGCCGAGGAAACGGACTCATGAGTCACCCGACCGACCAGATCTGGATCATCGACGACGACGCCTCCATTCGCTGGGTGCTGGAAAAGAGCCTGGAAAAGGCCGGTTTCGCCGTGCGCAGCTTCGAGCGCGCCGACGGCATCATGGAGGCACTGGACGAGGCCGAACCCGCGGTGCTGGTATCGGACATCCGCATGCCGGGCATGAGCGGCATGGACCTGCTGCGCGAGGTAAAGGCGCGCCACCCGGAACTGCCGGTGATCATCATGACCGCGCACTCCGACCTCGACAGCGCAGTCAACGCCTTCCAGGAGGGTGCCTTCGAGTACCTGCCCAAACCCTTCGATGTGGACGAGGCCGTGGCGCTGGTGTCGCGCGCAGCCCAGACCCGGACCGAGCGCGGCGCCACCGCAAGCCGGGAGGAGGAGCCCACGCCCGAGATCATCGGCAAGGCGCCGGCCATGCAGGAGGTGTTCCGCGCCATCGGCCGCCTGTCGCGCTCCAACATCACGGTGCTCATCAACGGCGAGTCCGGCACCGGCAAGGAACTGGTGGCGCGTGCCCTGCACCGCCACAGCCAGCGCGCCGGCGGCCCCTTCATCGCCCTAAACATGGCCGCCATCCCCCACGACCTGCTGGAGAGCGAACTGTTCGGCCACGAGAAGGGCGCCTTCACCGGTGCGCAGGCCATGCGTCGCGGCCGCTTCGAGCAGGCCGACGGCGGCACTCTGTTCCTGGACGAGATCGGCGACATGCCGGCCGAGCTGCAGACGCGGCTCTTGCGGGTGCTCGCCAATGGCGAGTTCTACCGCGTCGGCGGCCACACCCCGGTACGGGTCGATGTGCGCATCATCGCCGCCACCCACCAGGATCTTGAGGGGCGCGTGCGCGAAGGCCTGTTCCGCGAGGACCTGTTCCATCGCCTCAATGTCACCCGCAGCCACCTGCCGGCCCTGCGCGAGCCCCGCGAGGA
>JALWNJ010000127.1 GCA_026995955.1 Gammaproteobacteria bacterium | reverse complement strand
GTTCTATCAGGTCTTCGATCGCGGGTTCATGCGCGATGGCGAGGGCCGCGAGATCGATTTCCGCAACACCGTCATCATCATGACCTCCAATCTGGGCAGCGAGACCCTGCTGCGGCTGCTGGAGGACGGGGGCGATGAGCGGCCCGATGCCGAGGCCCTGGTCGAGGCCGTGCGTCCCGAGCTGGAGCGGCACCTGGCCCCGGCCCTGCTGGGGCGCATGCAGGTGGTGCCGTTCCTGCCGCTCGACGAGGCCGTGCTGCGCGGCGTGGTGGCGCTCAAGCTGGAGTCGCTCGCCGAGCGCCTGCAGGCGGCGCACGGTGTGACGCTGTGTTGCGAGGAGGCGGCGCTGGCCGCCCTGGCACGGCGCTGCCGCGCCGGCAACCGTGGCGCGCGTCAGGTGTCCACCTGGCTGGAGCAGCACCTGATGCCCGGCATGGCGCGCAGTCTGCTCGCCATGCAGGCTGAGGGCGATGTGCCGGCGCGGTTGTGGATCACCGCCAACGAGGACGACGAGATCGAACTGGTGTTCACCGATCCGGTGGACGAGACGGCTGCCGAGGCACCGATGGCGGACGCCGCCCTGGCGACCGGTACCTGAGGAGGAAATCGACATGGAAGGTGCAATGTCCCTGAGCCGCCTGCCCGGCGCGGCGGAAAGCCACTTCCGGCTGGAGATCGACGGGCTGGACGAGGCGCTGGAGCTGCGTGGTTTCGAAAGCCGGGATCATGCGCTCAACCGCGACTACCGATTCCTGATCGAGGCCTTCTGCGAACAGGATCCGGCTGGCCTGCACGGCGCCGCCTGCCGGCTGTGCATCCGCACCGGCGAGGGCGAGGTCGTGCACCACGGCCTGCTGGGGGGCAGCGAGGCGGTCGCGCATGCGGCCGATGGCCGGCTGTGGCGGCTGGAAATGCACTCGCCGCTGCACCCCATGACCCTGCGGCGCCGTGACCGCAGTTTTGTGGACACCGACCCACTGGCGCTGTGCCAGCAGCTGGTGCGCGAGGCTTGCCCGCAGATCGCGGAGATCCGCGTTCAGGTGAGCCGGGCACCGCAGACGCGCGAATTCATCGTCCAGTACCGCGAGAGCGATCTGGAGTTCTTCGACCGCCTGGCGCGCTGGCATGGCTGGTTCTGGACCGTGTTCGACGAGGGCGGCAGCGCGGTGCTGCTGATCGGCGACGACACCACGGCATTGCCGGTGGATGCCCGGATCAGTCTGGTGCCCCAGGGCGGCGAGGTGCGCACGGAGGCCACCCTGCAGTCGCTCCAACGGCGTGTCGGCCTGCACAGCGCTGCGGTGTCGGTGCGCGACTACAACTACCGCAGCCCCGACCAGTGGCCGATCAGCGCCGAGGCGCGCAGCGCGCATGGCGGTAGCGGCCGCGTCGATGCCACCGGCGAGGACGCGCGTGACGCCGACGAGGCCGCATGGCTGGCCACCATCCGCCAGCAGGCCATCGACGCCGAGGCCCATGTGCTGCAGGCCAGCGGCGATGTGCGCCATCTGCGTCCCGGCATGGTGCTCGACATCGACCGGGCCGGCGACATGGAGGGCGAATACCTGGTCACCGCCGTCCGCCACCGGGCCAGCCAGGCCGCGGCCGTGGGCCTGGGGGGCGAGGCGGCCGGCCCCACCTATGCCTGCGAGCTGCTGCTGCTGCCGCATCAGATGCCGTGGCGCCCGGCACCGCCACCGCCGGGGCGCCAGCAGGGCCTGTTCCAGGCGCGGGTCGAGGCGCGTGGCGAGCCGGTGCCGCTGCTCGACGAGCAGGGCCGCTACCGCATCCGGCTCGGCTTCGACGGCGCCGACCATCCGCCGGCCGAGGCCAGCCACCCGGTGCGCCTGGCCACCCCCTACGCCGGCCGTGACCATGGCATGCACTTTCCCCTGCACGACGGCACCGAAGTGGTGGTCGGCGGCATCGATGGCGGCCTGGAGCGCCCGCTGATCCTCGGTGCCCTGGCCAACCCCGAACAGCCGTTGCCGGTGACTGATCAGAACGCCAGCGAGAACCGCCTGCGCACCGCCGCCGGCAACGAGCTGCTGATGGTCGATACCCGCGGCGAGGAACGCATCGAGCTGTTCAACCGAGACCGGGCCAACCGCCTGGTGCTGGACGCCGCCGAGGCCGGCCATCGCGTGGAACTGGTGAGCGAACAGGGCGAGCTGCGCCTCGAGGCGGCGCAGCAGATGCACATTGAGGTCGGCGGCAACAGCGACATCGAGGTGGGCGGCGACAGCGAGACCCGCATCCAGGGCGCCCAGCGCCTCAGCACCCGCGAGGGCGACATCGAGACCAGCGCCGAGGGCGAGCTGCGCATGACCGCCGGCCAGGCCCTGCACCTGCGCAGCGAGGAAGACGGCATGCAGCTCAGCGCCGGTGCCGACCTGGTGGCCGAGGCCGGGGGCAGTGCCAGCCTGCAGGCGCGCGACGGTGATGTGTCGCTGTTGGCCGACAACGGCCGCCTGTCGCTTTCGGCCGGCAACACCCTGAGCCTGTTGGGTGAGGGCGGCGGCCAGATCCAGATCGGCCAGGCCGGAGCCGGCCTCGAGATCGACTCCTCCGGCAATGTCGTCATCAAGGGCGCCGCGATCAAGCTCAATGCCCCCTCCATCACCGTCAAGGGCAGCAGCATCGGCAGCAACTGAGGTTCCTTTGAGTCGGGGAAACAGGGATGTTCGGGCGTCGACAGGGAGGGTTTACGCTGTGGGAGCTGCTGGTAGGGCTTGTTGTGCTCTCGCTGATCCTGGCTTACGGGCTGCCGGCAATGGCACGCCAGATCCGGCAGAGCGAGATGCTGGCCACGGAACAGGCCTGGGTGCGACTGTTCCAGCGCGCCCGGCATCGTGCCGTGACGATTGGCACGCCGGTTGCGTTCTGTCATCTCGGAGCCGATGGCCGTTGCGTTCCCACGGATCGGGGGCGCACGGCAGTGGCCGTGTTCGAGGATGCCGACGCCGATGGCCGGATCGGGCCCGGCGAACGCATCCTGTGGAGGGACGAGGGGCTGTATGCCCCGGAAGGCAGGGGCTGGTCGCTTCGTCTCACCGGGAGTTTCCGTGACGGCGGCATCTACCTGCCGGACGGACGGGCCATCCGCCCCGGAGGGGCGTTCCTGGCCGGGTCGGTGCGCCTGTGCGGCCCAGAGCTCGGACGGCGCATCGTGCTCAACCGGACCGGCCGGGTTCGGGTGGAGGCCGAGCGCTGCTGACCACTCGTCGGCGAAATCTGCGCGATCGGTGATCATGCCATGGTCTTGCTTCCAGCCCTCTGCTATACCGGCAGGCATGAAGACGATACGCGGATTTACCCTCATCGAGCTGCTGATCACGCTGGTACTGATCGGCATCCTGGCGGGCCTGGGGTTGCCGGCCCTGGCCAACCTCATGCGCAACAACCAGATCACGGCCCAGACCAGTGCCCTGGCCATGTCGCTGGCGGCGGCGCGCAGCGAGGCGATAAAGCGGCGCGAGAACATCAGCGTCAATGCCAGAGGCGGAGACTGGTCAACGGGCTGGACCATTACCGACAGCGCTGGCAATCAGCTTCGTGATCACAACATTGCTGCGCCGGTCACTATCGTCGAAACAGGCGGGGCGACCAGTGTGACCTATCAGTCGGATGGCCTGACCACGGCCGCGGGTTTCCTCAACTTCAACATCACCCATGGCGATTGCACCGCCAATCCGGCGCGTGTGGTCAGGGTGAGCCCCACGGGCAGTGTTTCCATCATCAATAACGGGTGCTGACATGGAGCGAATGCATCACATGGCCTTTCCTGCAGGTGCGCGACCGGGGTTGCGCTCGTTGCAGCAAGGGCTCGGGCTGATCGAGGTGCTGTTGGCCGTGGTAATCCTCTCCATTGGGCTGCTCGGGCTGGCCAGCCTGCAGGGCAACAGCCTCAAGTTCAGTCACAGCGCCTATCTGCGCACTCAGGCCACCCAGCTGGCCTACGACATTGCCGATCGGATGCGTGCAAATCGTCAGGCCACTCTGGCGGGCAGTTATGCCATTGCCATGTCGGATACGCCCCTGAACAACCCCGGTAATCGGGTCGACATCGACAAGGCGGAATGGCTCAACAGCCTGGCAAATGTTCTGCCGAACGGGGATGGTTCTGTCGTGCTCGATACCAGCAACGGTTACAGTGCCCGCGCCACCATCACCGTCCAATGGACGGATGACCGTACCGGCGAGGATGTGGCCACCGAACAGTTCGTGTTCGAGACGGAGATATGAGCATGTCGGTGTTGAGTGCTAACGAAAAGGCGAATGGAATGTCCCGATGCAGCAAGGCTGCGGGCTTTGGGCTCGTCGAGATCATGGTGGCTTTGGTGCTGGGGCTGATCCTGATTGCCGGTGTGCTGCAGATCTTCATCGCCAATCGGCAGAGCTTTGCCACCAATGAGGCGCTGGGCAAGGTTCAGGAGAACGGGCGTTTCGCCCTGGCCTTTCTGACCGAGGAGATCCGGCTGGCAGGATTCAGTGGTTGCGGCAATCTGGCCCGCAAAGACTTTGTCGATGTTCGTACCAATCCCAATGGAGACACGATCAAGCCCGGAGATGCCTTGCTCGGCTACGAAGATGGTACGGGTTGGGCGAACCCGGTGAATGGAACCTACCCGCTGAAGGCAGGGACTGATGTCATCGTGGTCCGTTACATGCAACCGGCAGTGCTGCCGCTCACGGATACTTACAAGCCGACCAATGCAAACTTCAAGACCAACGGGAACGCCATCCGGCTGAAAAAGGACGAATCCGTGATTGTCACAAATTGCAGCAGCGGAGTAATTTTGAAAATAACGAATAATCCACAGCAGGTGGATCCGGGCACTGAAGTCACCTTTTCGCATGGAAATAACAATGTATCGCGTCTGGATTTCGCGCCCGGTTCGGCAGTGTCCCGCTACAAGGATGTGACATTTTTCGTTACCAGTGCGGCCAGTTGTCCGGATTGTCTGGTCAAGTACGATGCAACCACAGGGGTGGCGACGCCACTGGTGGATGGCATTGAGGCCCTGGAGATTACCTACGGGGAGGACACAACCGGGGACCGCGTGGTTGATGTATACAACTCGGCCAATGCTGTGGGCAACTGGGAAAATGTGGTTGCAGTCCGTATTGGCCTGCTGGTGCGCTCGGATCGCCCTGCCTTCCCTGATGTCGAGGAGCGCCCCGCCTATGTGGTGAATGGCACAAACATTGATGTGCAGGAAGTCAACAACAACGACCGTCTGATGAGGCAAGTGTTCAGCACCACGATTGCGTTGAGGAATCGACTGCCATGAACGACAAGGTCTTCCATAATCAGAGGCTGGCGAAGCAGAAGGGGGCTGCGCTGCTGCTCAGCCTGGTCTTTCTCGTGGTGCTTACGCTGCTGGGTGTGTCTGCCATGCAGGGTACTCTGCTCCAGGAGCGCATGGCGGGGAATTTCCGTGCTTCCCACGCAGCAATGGATGCGGCAGAGGCTGCATTGCGCGCAGGCGAAGCCTATCTTGAGCAGGCGAGTATCGGCCCTTTTGATGGCACGGTCACCGGATTGTATTCGTCCACCCAATGCAATGACGGCGGCAACCCGCCCCTGCCGGTTCCGTGCTGGGAGCTGGCAAGCACCAGCTGGTCGGAAGTAACTACAGGCAGCTGGCCAATCAATCCCGAATACATCATCGAGGAGCTGCCGGCGGAACGCGGGATGGGTGAGTCGTTGTCGACAAAGAATCCGCTGCCGAGCACCCGGTTCTATCGCATCACGGCGCGTGGCTACAGCGAAAACGGGCAAAGTCAGGTCGTATTGCAAAGCTATTTCAGGAGACAGTAAGGCGGGAATGGCCTTGCTGAAGGAGGAACAGTCATGAACAAGTCAATTCGATCCACTCTGCTGGGCATGGGCATGATGCTGTCCGGCATGGGAACGGCACAGGCCACCCTGGATGTAGCG
>JALWNJ010000126.1 GCA_026995955.1 Gammaproteobacteria bacterium | reverse complement strand
ATTGGGTAGATTTCGCGCCTCACTGAATGCCGCACCATGCCGAGGTGGCGGAATTGGTAGACGCGCTAGCTTCAGGTGCTAGTGGGGGAAACCCCGTGGAGGTTCAAGTCCTCTCCTCGGCACCATTCTTCCCTGAAAGGGCCCGTTTCGGGCCCTTTCGCGTTTCACGCTTCCGCCAAGTCCATTTCTTGCTTTCGGTCAAGCCCTGACTTCTGCGCTGGCGTATCATGGGACGACCAACAGGGAGGACCGGACCATGAGTCAATCCGAGGTACAAGGCACCACCTCCAAAGACCTGCGGGGCCTTACCTCCGAAGAGGCCAGGGCGCGGCTGGCGCAGTATGGGCCCAATGCCCTCGAGGAACACCGCACCTCTCCCTTGCGGCGATTGCTTGGCTATTTCTGGGGGCCCATTCCCTGGATGATCGAGGTTGCAGCAGTTCTCTCGGCCCTGGTCCAGCACTGGGTGGATTTCGCCATCATCGTTGCCCTGCTGATCTTCAACGCGGCCGTCGGATTCTGGCAGGAATACACGGCGGGCAATGCCGTCGAGGCGCTGAAGAAGCAGCTCGCATTGCGCGCCCGCGTCTTGCGCGACGGCCGATGGCAGGAGATCGACGCGCGCGAACTGGTGCCCGGAGACATCGTGCGCATTCGCCTTGGAGACGTGATCCCGGCCGATGTCGAATTGCTCGACTGCGAATACCTGAGCGTGGACCAGTCGGCACTGACGGGGGAATCCCTGCCGGTCACCAGGCAGCAGGGCGATACGGCCTGGTCCGGCACCATCGTCAAGCAGGGCGAGGCCATTGCCCGGGTCACCGCCACCGGCAAGCAGACCCGCTTCGGGAAGACCGCAGGGCTGGTGGAGCAGGCGCATACGGTGTCGCACTTCCAGAAGGCCGTACTCACCATCGGCAACTACCTCATCTATGTCAGCCTGGCATTGGTGGCCGTGCTCGTGCTGGTGCAGCTCCATCGGCATGCCCCCTGGCTGGAACTGGTTCAGTTCGCACTGATCCTTACTGTGGCCTCGATACCGGTCGCCATGCCGGCCGTGCTGTCCATGACCATGGCAGTCGGCGCCATGGTGCTGTCCAGACACAAGGCCATCGTCACCCGCCTGGAGTCCATCGAAGAGATGGCCAGCATGGATGTGTTGTGCTCGGACAAGACCGGAACCCTGACGCAGAACCGGCTGACCCTGGGCAAGGTCGAGTGTTTCGAGGCGAAAGGCGTCCAGGAGGTCCTGCTTGCCGCCGCACTGGCCTCGCGCGAAGGGGACCGGGATGCCATTGACGAGGCGATCCTGCAGGGACTGGAGGATCGCTCACGCCTCGCGCACTGCCGCCAGACCCGATTCGTGCCCTTCGACCCCGTGCGCAAACGCACCGAGGCCACCATCGCCGATGACAAGGGTCGTGTGTTCCATGTCAGCAAGGGCGCGCCCCAGGTCATCATGAAGCTCGCACAGCTCGAAGGTCCCGAACGGGAACGGGCCCGGCAGGTCGTCGACCAATTCGCCGAAGAAGGCTATCGCGCGCTGGCCGTTGCACGCCGCGAGGATGGCGAAGACCGGTGGAGATTTCTTGGCATCCTCTCCCTGTACGATCCGCCAAGGGAAGACTCCGCCGAGACGATCCGACATGCCCGGGATTACGGCATCGAGGTCAAGATGGTCACCGGCGACAACCTGGCCATCGCGAAGCAGATCGCCAGACGGTTGGGACTGGGGCAAAAGATCCTGCCGGCGAGCAAGCTTCCGCTGGATGCGGATGGCAAGGAGATCGAGCCCGCCAGCAGCGAACAGGTCGAGAAGGCCGATGGATTTGCCGAGGTCTTTCCCGAGCACAAGTTTTCGATCGTCAAGATCCTGCAGGCCCGAGGCCACATCACTGGCATGACCGGCGATGGGGTCAACGATGCGCCGGCGCTCAAGCAGGCCGATGTCGGCATTGCCGTCAGTGGCGCCACCGATGCCGCACGGGCCGCCGCCGATCTGGTGCTCACCGCGCCGGGGCTGTCGGTCATCGTACGCGCCGTGGAAGAGGCACGACGCATCTTCGAGCGCATGAACAGTTATGCGATCTACCGCATCTGCGAAACCATTCGCATCATGCTGTTCGTCGTCCTGGCCATGATCGTCTACGACTTCTATCCCATCACCGCGATCATGATCATCCTGCTGGCCTTCCTCAACGATGTGCCCATCATGACCATCGCCTATGACCGCACCGGCCTGGAGAAGCGACCGGTGCGATGGAACATGCAGCAGGTCATCACCGTGGCCACGGCGATGGGTATCGTGGGTGTTCTGGGCAGCTTCGGGATGCTGTTGCTGGCCGAGGACTGGCTGCACCTGGATGTACCGCAGATACAGACCTATGTGTTCCTGAAGATGGCCGTAGCCGGGCATCTGGTGCTGTTCGTGGCCAGGACAAAGGGGCATTTCTGGCAGAAGCCCTGGCCCGCCCCCATCATGATCTGGTCGGCCATCGTCACCAAGGTGGCGGCTACCGTGGTGGCCGCCTACGGCTTCGGCCTGATCGCCCCGATCACCTGGCCCGAGATCGCGCTGATCTGGGCCTACTCCATCACCTCGTCGTTCATTACCGACCTGGTCAAGGTGCAGATCTACCGTCATTTCGAAAATCGCACGCCCCGGCACAGGCACTTTCTGCACACGCTGAAGCGCCGGCTTTTCGCGGGCTGACGGCTAAAGAAAACCAAAGACCCGACACGGGGCGAGGCCGTCTCCGGCGGTTGGGCTGCGCGGCGAGGGCATCAGTCGCGCATTTTCCGAACAGCGCAAGAAGTGGACGGTCTCATTCCCGCTGGGCCTGACAGCCCGCATCATCCGATGACGCTTCAGCACTGCAGGTCTCGGCGGCGGTCTGACGCGCATCGGCCAGGATGTGCAGCCCGCCACGAATCACAATCACCGCAATGAGCGTACCGATGATCAGATCCGGCCAGGACGACTGGAGCCACATCACCAGCAGGCCACCAGCGATGATGCCGACATTGGCGATGACATCGTTCTTGGAGAAGATCCAGCTCGCACGCATGTGCACCTCACCGCCACGATGGCGGGCAATGAGCACCAGACAATAGACATTGGCCACCAGGGCCACGCCCCCCATGCCGATCATCAGCCAGGATACCGGTTCGCTGCCCATCAGGGCGCGGCGGACGATGTCGGCCAGCACCAGCAGCCCCAGCGCGATCTGCAGCAGGCCACTGATGCGGGCGGCACGGGCCTTGACCACCGTGGCCTTGCCCACGGCGTAGAGCGCCACCGCATAGACGCTGGCATCGGCCAGCATGTCGAGCGAATCGGCCAGTACCGCAGTGGACTGGGCCAGCCAGCCGACCACCACTTCGACCAGAAACATCAGGCCATTGACCAGCAGCAAACGCACCAGCGTCTGCCGCTCCCGGGCATCGTTCAGCGCTACATGACAGTCACAGCCGCTCATGGTCCGTCCTCGCATTGGCAAGGCGGCCATGATAACCCATGGCCTCAGAAACCGAGCAGCCGACGCACGGGCAAGGCCAGGTAGGCGGCCGTGAAGCCCATGCACCAGATCGCCACCGACACGCCCCAGACGCGCCGGTTCCAGCGCTGGGCACGGGCACAGGCCGCGGCGCGGGCCGGCTCGGTCGGGCAACTCCGCCCGGGCCGGTACAACAGCCAGCCGGCCAGCACCAGCATCACGCCGGAGAACAGGAACACCCAGATCTTGTGCTTGCTGAGCACGATCAGAAAGGGCAGCGCGCTGGTCAGCGAGGCCACTGCCGCCCCCAGCCCCAGGGTGACCAGAACGATGGGCAGGGCGCAGCACACCAGGGTGCCGGTGGAGGCGAACAGGGCGAGCCAGGTCACCCCGCCTTCCCTGAGCAGCGGATCGCCCTGCGTGCTCATGGCGCGAGTACCTTCATGCTGCGGAAGGTGAAACCGGCGTCGCGGAACAGCGTGCGCATGTCGGGCTCGGTGAGCTCGGTACCCTCCTTTGCCCGCACCATCACCAGGCCGCGGTCCAGATCCACCTCGACCTGCTCCACACCGGGAATCGCCTTCAGTTTCTTCTCGATGCCATAGGCGCAGTAGGGGCAGGCCAGGCCATCCACGCGCATCTGGTAGCGGATGTCGGCCGCCAGCACCATGCCGCTCCACAGCAGCAATACAAGGATCATCATCATGCGTTTCATGTCGTCACCTCTCGGGTTCGAGTTTGAAAAGGGGCTCAGAGATGCCATTCGAGGATCAGCCTTGCGCGCCAGTCACTGCGGGGCTGGTCGCCCCGGCGCGCGCTGTAGACCGGCAGTTGCACGCCGGCCTTGACCGCAAAGTTGCGTAGCGTCCAGAACAGGCCGGGAGAGACGAACCACTCGGTACGGCCGGTGTCGGCGAGCGGCAGGCCGTTGCGTTCGGCTTGGCGCAGATGCTCTCCGTTGAGTTCCAGGAGCCACACCGCATCCGGCTCCAGATAGCCGGTGGGCCGGGGACGGATGCCGCCCACCAGATCCAGCAGCAGGGCATCGCCTCGGCGGAGCCCGTTGTCGTCCTCGCCGTTGCGCCGGTAGCGCAGGCTGGCCCAGCGGTACCAGCGGCGACTCTCGTAGCCCCAGGTCAGGCCCAGCAGGGCGTCCGTGGCACCGCTGCCCAGCGGCGGATCTCCGTTGTCGTCCGCCGTCGGCAGCTTGAGCTTCGCCAGCACGGCCGCGCTCTCCTGCGCGCCCAGCGTGTCGTGACGCCAGAACCGGTACTTGGTGAACAGCGCGATGTCACCGCTGCCGCTCCGAGCAGCCGTGCCCTCGTCGACACGACGCCAGGGCAAGTCCAGCCCCACGGCCCAGTCACCGGTAAGGCCATAAGTCAATTCCAGCGCCAGCTCGTCCTCGCGTTCCCTGCCCCGCTCGCTCATTGCTGCCTCCGCGGCCACCTCGACGCCACCCTTGTACAGAACATGGGGCCCAAGGCCGAAGATCGGATCGTGGGCCTGCGCCCACAGCGGAATCAGGGCCAGTGCCACGCCCAGGGCCCATCCCGTTTGCCTGCGTCTGGATCGGATCGAAAATCGCTTCATCATGGATCTCCGGATACAGTGGGTTCATGGGTTCGGACACCCTGGAGCCGACTCCAGGTTCCGCTCTTTTCTCTTCATTTTGCGATGCTGCACCCTGGAGTCCGGTCCAGGTCAAGCCCCGTCGTGGCCGCTGGCGGAAGACGGCACGGCATGCGATGATTTGCGCTGCATTCCGTGTCCATCCACTTGCGGGTATCCACAATGCGCCTGTTGCCCCCGAGACTTTGCGGCGGACCGGTACTGACCCTTCTGCTCGGTTTTCTGCCGACCATTCAGGCCACGGCCGGCACCCTGACCCTGCATGCCGGCAGCTATCTGCTGGCGCGGGTGGACACCGAGATCAATGTCCGCGTCAACGGCGTCGGCGGCAGCTTCAACCCGAAGGATGCGCTCGGCCTGGAGTACGACACGGCCGTGGCGCGGCTCAGTGCCGACTACGCCTTCAACGACACCCACGCCCTGCAACTTTCCTGGTACAGCATCGGGAGCCGTGGTGAACGGGTCATCGACCAGGACATCGACTGGCCGGACGACAGCGGCAACATCATCGGTGCCGGTTCGGGGGTGCGTTCGGATCTGCGTTTCCGCATCCTGCGCGCCGGCTACCGCTGGACCTTCCACCATGACGACAAGGTCACCCTGGCCCTGGGTGCCGGCGTGCATGTCACGGAGGTCAGCATGGGACTGGAGGCAAGGGTCACCTCGGGGGGCGGGACCGCGCTCTACGAGACCCGCAGTGCCAGCGTGACCATGCCGCTGCCGGTGATTGGCATCCATCTCGGCTATCGCATCACGCCCCGGTGGGACTGGCAGATCGACTCCGACTGGTTCGCCATGCAGATTGGAGACTACCGGGGCGGTTAT
>JALWNJ010000125.1 GCA_026995955.1 Gammaproteobacteria bacterium | reverse complement strand
AACCCAGCACCGAACCCAGGGCCGAACCCAAGGCCGAGACCAAGGCCGAGACCAAGGCCGAGACCAAGGCCGAGACCAAGGCCGAGACCAAGGCCGAGACCAAGGCCGAGACCAAGGCCGAGACCAGCGTTGCGGCCAAAAGCCGGGCCGGGAAGAAAAAGGCTGCCGCAAAGTCCACCGCCGGCAGGAAGAGGGCCAGTCGGAAGAAGGCAGCGAGCAGGAAGACCGCCGCGCCCAGGCCGGCCGATGCCGCTGAGGCCGTGGCCCAGGCTCCGGTAATCAAGAAGAAGGCCACGCCCAGGGCGGGCAAGAAGCGGCGTGGCATCCGCCTCAAGGACGATCTGGCATGAACCGAATCTGCGGAGGGCAAGACATGAAGAACGGGCAAAAGCGCCGCTTGCTGATCGTGTTGGCCACCTGCTGGAGCGGGGCGCTGCTGGCTGCTGCGCCCTTGCCGCCGCCGCCGGCCGGCCCCTACCACTCCCGGCTGGGCATGGAGCAGCCGCAGACTGCGCAGAGGATGCCAGCCCCGCCCATGCCCGTCGCGCCAGCACCTGCCGCGGGGGCCTTTCCTCCGCTGGGCTACGATCCCGAGTCCATGACGCCTCCGCCGGCACCTCCCGTGCCACCTGCACCGCCGGGGCTGGCCGATGCCGAACCGCCCACCGGCGACGAACCGCAGCCGCCCGAGCCACCCATCTTCACCGAACCGCCCCGTATGCCGGAGCCGCCGGCCTGGGTTCACGACTGGCCGCATCTGGGCGAGGACCTGGCGCCGGCCCGTTTCCCGCCGCCCTCGGCCTGGGTCGGTGAGGACGGGGACCTGCCCCAGCCGCCGAAGCCGCCGGCTCCGCCGGAACCCCCTCGGGCCGAAGACTTCCCGGCTCCGCCGGAGCCGCCTGCCTGGACGCGCCCGCTGCTGCCCGAGCAGGCAGCCAGACCACCGCTGCCTCCTTCACCGTGGGCCGGGCAGGGGCCGGAGCCTCGCTGGCAGGGCATCCCCTATCCGCGCCGCCCGGTTCGACCCGCACTGCCTGTGCATGATGGCTGGCAGGCACCGCCCCCACCCCCACCGTCGGGTTGGCGTTGGCAGGCCCCGGCCTGGAATGATCGCCCTGTCTACGGCAGGCCGGGATATGTGCCCAGGCCTTATCCCCCCTCCGGACGGCGCTGAGCGACGGGAGAGAATCGAGTGTCACGCAA
Source organism: Gammaproteobacteria bacterium (assembly GCA_026995955.1). Classification (GTDB taxonomy): domain Bacteria; phylum Pseudomonadota; class Gammaproteobacteria; order J044; family J044; genus J044. Next base: position 4,839 of record JALWNJ010000125.1, on the reverse strand, counting down.
GCATGCTGGAAAACGCACTGAATGCATCGGGCGCGTGACTGCGCTGTTGCTGTTTGGCGCATTGTTGCCGGTCCAGACGGTTCTGGCCGACGAGACGCGCTGGCCGGATCCCGAGGACCTGCACGAGATCAAGCAGGAGACAGGCGACAACCCGTGGTTGTCCGGTGATCATCCGCCCACGCCCAGGAATCGCACCAACCAGTGGGAGCAGGAACGCGAGCAGGTGGACAGCCGCTTCCCGGATCCGGACTACTCGCCCTACAAGCGGCCGGAGCGCAGCCAGCGGCAGCCCCGTGGAGAGTACCTGCCGGGCCGTGCGCCGCGTTATCCCGGTTCCTGGGGCGCAGCACGCTGGCCGTCGGCAGGGGGCTATCCTCCCGGTTACGGCTATGGCGCGTCTCCTTATGGCTACCCCCCTGTCGTGCCGCCGCCGTACTGGGACGATGGCAGTGACTTCCCCTTTTTTGACGGCGCGCCGTGGGACTTCGACGGCTTTCCGTTCTCGCCCTTCAGCTGGTAGTCGGCTGTCGGGAGACAGACTGCAGGTGCACGCGCCCCCCGATGCATCTGGAGCTTTCCTACGGGGGCAACTGGAGAGACGACATGAAAAAACCGATGAAAGCACTGGCCGTTGCCCTGGCCATGGGTGCCCTGACCATCCCGCTGCAGTCCGCGCAGGCCTGGTGGGGTCCGTGGGATGACGACGATGGCTATCGTGGCCGTCACGACGGTCGCGGCTATGGCCGTGGCTGGGGTGACATGGCCAACGACATGGACACCGACGCCGACTTCAACATGAGTTTCCGTGGCAAGGGACATGGCCGTGGTCGCGGTCGTGGCTATGGCAACAGCGACTACTACGGTGACTACTACGGCTATCGTGGGCCGTACGGCTATGGTCCCTATGGCCCGCCGCCGGCTTATGGCTATGGCCCGGCGCCCTACGGTCCGCCGCCTGCCTACGGCCCTGCGCCGCGCGGCCCCTGGGGTCCCCAGGCGCCGGCTGCCCAGCCGCAGAAGCCTTCCGGCAAGTAAGCGGAACGGTGGTTCCATCGAACGCGCACAGGGATGTGCCGTTTCGTGGCCACAGGCCACGGTTTAGAATAGGCAGGGAGGCATGATTACATTCGGGGGAGAGGCATGATTACGGTGATTGGCAATCTGAAGGGGGGTACCGGAAAGAGTACCGTGACCTTCAATCTGGCCGTCTGGCTTGCAGCCAACGACAAGCCGGTGACCGTGTTCGACCTGGATCCCCAGGCCACGCTGAGCGATGTGGCCGAAATCCGCGCCGAGGAAGGCTATGAGCCACCCATCGAGGTGGAGCACGACCTCGGCCGACTCAAGAGTTCGAAGAAGAAGGAAATCCTCGTCGATGTGGGCACGGCCGACTTCGAATCGATGAAGAAGGCCCTGGCCAAGGCGGACCGGGTGGTGGTTCCGGTGCCGCCGAGCCAGGCCGACATCTGGTCGACCCAGCGCTTCATCAGGATCATCAGGGAAGTCAACGAGGGGAGGAGGAAGAAGCCCGAGATCTTCGGCTTCATCAATCGTGCGGACACGCACATCCATGTACGCGAGACCGACGAGGCGGAAGAGGCCCTGCTGCACCTGCCCGGCATCAAGCTCATCGATGTCCGGCTCTACCAGCGCACGGTGTACCGCCGTTCGTTCAGCGAGGGGCTTGCCGTGTTCGAGCTGGAGCCGCGTTCCAAGGCCTCTGGCGAGGTGAACAAGCTGGCCTCGATCCTGTTCTCGTCCCTTTTCATCCTCGAAGGATCCGATTGAAGGAGTGATTGATTCATGACCATCTTGCGCTGGTTTCTGAGCCATCTCGTACTGCTCATCGTGGTGGGAACCCTGGTGTTCGCCTGGCTGCGCTGGGACGACCTGCAGGGCTGGGTGCCCGGGCCGGTCAATCGCGTCGTCATGCAGTTGCGCCACCGGCTCGACGCGGTGACGCACGGCGAGGAGGCCACTGCCACGGCCAGCCACCCGGAGACGACGGGGCAGCCGGCCGAACCCGAGCGGCTGGCCGCCATGCCCGAGGCCGAGACATCGGCTGCCGGGGCAGCGGGCGTGGCGCAGGCCACGCAACAGGAGTCGAACGAGCCGACGGCCACGGAAACGGCCGGCATGCCGGGCGCGGAGGGTGTGAATGCCCCCGGACCGAAGGCCGCGCCGGCCACGCAGCCGGAGGCGGCAGGTTCCGAGCGAATGGCCGCTTCCGAACCGACCGGAACGGCCGGGACGGGCGCGCAGCCCATGGCGGCTGGCGAAACCGCAGCCGGCAGCGAGGTCCCGGGGGCCATGGCCGGACAGGCCGAGCCCCGACAGGCGGCCGGGGCGGAAACCCCTGCCGCGGAGGAGGCAGCCGTCCAGTCCGCCAGCGGGGTCGAGCGTGCGGAAACCGCAGCCCGGGCCTTGCCTGCCGAAACGACTGCTGCACCGGCGGCTGCCGGGGCCGGTGCGGATCGGGCCGAGTTCATGGCGCTGCTGGGCAAGGCCCGCGAGGCCTTCTGGCGCCGTGATCTGCGCACCGCCATCGAGACCTATCGCGAGCTGACCCGGCTGACCCCCGAGGATGCCGATGTCTGGGGCGAGTATGGCAATGTCCTGTTCGCCGCCAATGACGTACCCGGCGCCGCCGAGGCCTATGCGCAGGCCGCCGAGCGCCTGATTGCCACCGGTCGCAGCGAAGAGGTCATGCCCCTGCTGCCGATCATCCAGAGATTCAACCCGGCCCGTGCGCAGGCCCTGCAGCAGAAGCTGCAAGAAGCTGCGCCCAGGGGCTGAACCCAGAGGAAACCGACATGAATGCCATTCGAAACCTGCTTGCCCTGATCGGCCTGCTGGCCATCGTGGCCCTGGTCTGGGCCGTCAAGACCTGGGAACCCGTGGTGCGGGAATTCCGGCCCATGTGGAGCCACTACCAGGCGCTGAGCGACGAGGACAAGGCGCGCATCCGCAATGTCGTGGTTGAACTCGACAGGGCGATTCAGGAAAAGGCCTTCGACGAGGGAGCCTTTGACACCTATCTCGAGATGGCCGAAAACCTGCTCAAGACGCGCAATGCCGCCGAGGCCACGGTGTGGAAGGTGCCGGTCGAGGAAGGCCTGTCCGCCGAAGAGGTGGATCAGACCATGAAGATGGTCGCCAACGAGCACAACATCAAGAATGTCGGTGAGCTGCCCCTTTACAAGGAGGTGCAGGCCATCACCGGCAATCCGCATCGGGTGGTCAAGATCTACATGTTCTGCAATGCGCTCACCGCTTCCCGCATGCTGGAATACAGCGATGCCTTTTCGGCCTATCTCCCGTGCCGGGTCGCCATGGTCGAGGACAAGCAGGGCAAGCTGTGGCTGTATTCGCTCAACATGGACATGATGATCCATGGAGGCGAGCCGCTGCCGCCGGCGCTGAAGAAAGAGGCCGAAGGGGTGAAGGAAATCATCCTCGATATCATGAAGCGTGGTGCCGAAGGCGACTTCTGAGGTGACGAAGATGAAACCGGAAGAATTGCCCGAGGTGCTGCAGGCGGAACTCTACGAGGAAGAGGCACAGACCCGGCGCCTGCAGCTCGTGGTCTATCCGTCGCTGATTGCCTTCATCGTGCTGGCCAGCTATGGCTTCTATCTCATCTACAGCCTGACCCGGGATGTGCATCAGCTGGCCGTCAATGTGGCGACCCTGACGGAAAGCGTGGACCGGAACATGACCCGCCTTTCCGCCGATGTCGGCACCATGAATGCCGGCGTGGCGCGCATGACCGAGGCAGTGGTCAACATGCAACGCGACATGTGGAGCCTGAACCAGAACGTCTCCACGCCGCTCAGCGTGGTCAACCGCATGATTCCGTTCAGCAACAACAGCAGCGGCCGTTATCCCGGTTCGCCTGGCCCCATGCCCTACATGCCACCGGTCATGCCCGGCATGGGCGCCCAATAGGTCGTTTTCAGGAGAGGTCGTCCCATGTTTGCCCGTCCCAGCCCAGCCATTCGTCAGCGACTCGACAGCCTGCGCGAGCATCTGCGCCAGGAGAACCCCATTCTGGTCGATGTCGTCGACCGCTACCGTGAACTCGATCGCGTGGGTTACCGATTGGGCTTGCTGTCTCCGGACGAGTCCTACGCCACCAGCATTTCCTGGTGGCCGCTGATCTCCATCCTGGGCACCTTCTCCGCCGGCAAGTCCACCTTCATCAACGACTACACCGGCTTCCGTCTGCAGGAGACCGGCAATCAGGCCGTTGACGACCGCTTTACCGTCATCTGCTACAGCCAGGAGGACGAGGTACGGGTGCTGCCGGGCCTTGCCCTGGACGCCGATCCCCGTTTCCCGTTCTACCAGATCAGCGAGGAGATCGAGAAGGTGGCCGAGGGGGAGGGGGCGCGCATCGACTCCTACCTGCAGCTCAAGACCTGCCCCTCGGAACAGCTCAAGGGCAAGATCCTGATCGACTCGCCCGGGTTCGATGCCGATGCCCAGCGTACCGCCACACTGCGCATCACCGACCACATCATCGACCTGTCCGACCTGGTGCTGGTGTTCTTCGATGCCCGGCATCCGGAGCCGGGGGCCATGCAGGACACGCTGGAGCACCTGGTGAGCGGCACCATCCGTCGCAACGATGCCGCCAAGTTCCTGTTCATCCTCAACCAGATCGACACTACCGCCGGCGAGGACAATCTCGAGGAGGTGGTGGCGGCCTGGCAGCGTGCCATCGTACAGCATGGGCTTTCCACGGGCCGTTTCTACACCATTTACAGTCCGAGTGCGGCCGTCGAGATCCGTGACGAGGCGGTGGCCGAGCGCATTCGCAGCAAGCGTGATCACGAC
>JALWNJ010000124.1:3447-6097 GCA_026995955.1 Gammaproteobacteria bacterium | reverse complement strand
ACACCCGGTAGTCGTTGGTGAAGCTGAGAAACCGCACCCCGCTGCCCAGCACCGCCACCGCAACCAGTGTCAGCAGCAGCACCGCCCAGCGCCAGCGCACCATCCACTCGGCCCAGCGTGCGGCCGTCCTCCCCCCCTGGACCTGATTCATGGTCGCATCCTCTTCAGCATGTCCATCAGCGCCTCGCCGCACTCCAGCAGCAGCGGCAGGCTCTGGGCGTTCTTGGCCTGGCTCAGGCAGCCCTCGAGGCCGGCCACCACCAGCAGCGCCATGCGCGTACAGTCCAGCTCGGGATGTACCGTGCCGGCCTGCTGGCCGCGCCGCAGCGCCTGGCCCAGGACCTGGCGCCAGCGGTCGTAGATGGCCTCCATGCGCTGGCGCATCTCCTCGTCGAGATCCGACATCTCCTGCGCCAGGTTGCCGAGCGGGCAGCCGCGCTCGATGACCTCGCCGGTGACCTCGCCGGAGAGCCGACGCAGATGGGCCTCCAGGGTGTGCAGCGGATCGTCCGTGTCGCGCAGCGGATCCATCCACAGCTGCTCCATGTAGGGCGCCACGATCTCGTCCAGCACCGCCAGCAGCAGCGCACGCTTGCCGGGGAAGTAGTGGTACATGGCACCCTTGGTCACCCCTGCACGCGCCAGGATGTCGCTCAGGCTGGCGCCCTGATAGCCATGCGCGTAGAAGGCCTCGAAGGCGGCCGCAAGCACGCGGCCGCGGGTGTCCAGCGCCTCCACCACCGGCAGCCCGCCGCGGGTGCTCACCCGGCAGCTGGCGGCTGGCGCCGCGCCGTCTGCTCTGCTCTGCGGGTTGCAGTTCATGCCGGCAAGGCTACCTACATACCGGTCGGTATGTCAAGATCCGGGCCAACCCGCTGCACATCGCCCGCTTGCTCCTGCCACCCCGGGCTCCGTATCATGCGCGCCATGGAAATCGCCTTCCCCGGCCTGTTCGTCACCGCCACCGATACCGGTGCCGGCAAGACCTATGTCGGCTCGCGCCTGCTGTTCCGCCTGCGCCAGGCCGGCATCGAGCTGCACCCGCGCAAGCCGGTGGAGAGCGGCTGCCGGGTGGACGAGTCAGGGCGGCTGACTCCCGCCGACGGACTGGCGCTGGCGCAGGCCATCGACCGCGAAGACTGGCTGGACATCATCACACCACTGCGTTTTACCGCACCGCTGGCCCCCGACCTGGCCGCCCGCGAGGCCGGCGAGCGCCTGCACCTGGACCAACTGCTGGCGGCCTGCCAGGCCCCGGGACCGATGCTGGTGGAGGGCGCCGGCGGGTTGCTGTCGCCGATTGCCGAGGATGCCCTCAATGCCGATCTGGCCGTGGCGCTGGGCCTGCCGGTGCTGGTGGTGGCGCCCAACCGGCTGGGCTGCATCAATCATGTGCTGCTCACCCTGGAGGCACTGGAGCGGCGTGGCCTGTGGCCCATCTCCGTCGTGCTGAGCCGAACCACCGAGCAGGGCGACGCCTCGCAGCCGCACAACGCCGCGGCACTGCGCGCGCGCATCGACGCGCCGGTGTTCGATCTGCCCTGGCAGGACGACGGCCGCGGCCTGCAGCCGCTGGTCGACACCCTGGCCGATCTGATCAGGGCCGGCTGACGCCCTCCTCCCTGCCCCTGCCTTCCAGCTGCAGCCGGCGCAGGGCCTGCTCGTAGAGCGGCATCATCTGCGGCACCAGCTTGCGCATGGCCTCCATGCGATGCGCCGGCGCCGGGTGGGTGCTGAGAATCTCCGGCGGACCATCACCCGACACCTTTGCCATCTTTTCCCACAGCGTGACGGCCGCCCTTGGATCGAAGCCGGCGCGCGCCGCCAATTCGATGCCAATGCGATCGGCCTCGGCCTCCTGGGTGCGGTTGTTGGGCAGCTCGATGGCGAGCTTCGCGGCCAGCGCGGCGCCAGTGAGCGCCAAGCCGTAGTGTTCGTGCTTTGCGGCGATGGCCGAGCCCACCACGGTGGCACCGATGGCGCTGGCCATGGCCACCGACATCTGCTCGGCCACATGGTTGGCCAGGGCATGGGCGATCTCATGGCCCATCACCTGCGCCAGCTCGTCGTCGGTAGGCTTGACCTTCTTCAGCAGCCCGCTGTAGACCGCCATGCGCCCGCCGGCCATGCACCAGGCGTTGACCGTCTCCGGGTCGTCGATGACATGGACCTGCCAGTCCCAGTCGCGGGTGCGGGGATACATCTGCTTGGCCACCGCCACCAGACGGTCGGTGATGCGCCGCACCCGCTGCGTGACCTCGGGATCGGGATCGAGCTTCTGTTCCTTCTTGTAGGGCGCCAGCATGGCGACATAGGCCTGCGCCGACTGCTGGATGGCCATGTCCTCCGGCACCAGCATCAGCTGCCGGCGGCCGGTGGGCGAGGTGGCGCAGGCGGCCAGCAGCAGGGCCAGCAGCAGGCCGGTCAGATAGCGGGGTAATCCGTTCTTCATGCTCGATCTCCCTTTCGTACAGGCTTGTCGAATGCTGGATTGTCGACTATACGAACCCGGGAGCCCCTCCGCAATCGTCCGACAGAGACGAACGGGGGGCGGTTCGACGCCTGTCTGCCGGACCCGCACCGAAGGGAATGTACACAAAACAGCATCGGAGGCCATCTGCATGAAGATCAACATGCCGATCACCGACAC
>JALWNJ010000124.1:0-3437 GCA_026995955.1 Gammaproteobacteria bacterium | reverse complement strand
GGAGAAGACACCACCCTCATCACCACCACCGACCTCAAGGGCATCATCACCTCGGCCAACGACGCCTTCGTCGAGATCAGCGGCTTCTCGCGCGACGAACTCGTCGGCAGCAGTCACAACATCGTGCGTCATCCGCACATGCCGCCGGCCGCATTCGCCAACCTGTGGCAGAAGCTCAAGACAGGCGAAAGCTGGAACGGCCTGGTCAAGAACCGCACAAAGTCCGGCGACTACTACTGGGTCGATGCCTTCGTGGCGCCGATCCGCGAGGACGGGCGCATCGTTGGCTACCAGTCGGTGCGCACGCGCCCGGACCGCGAACGCGTGGCCCGCGCCGAGAAACTCTATGCGCGGCTGCGCGCCGGCAGAACGCCCTGGTTCCTGCGTCTGCGCATCCAGTACCGGCACAAGCTGCTCGCCGCGCTGCTCAGCGTGGCCATTCTGACCCCGCTGCTGGTGACCCTGCTGTTCGATCACCCGCTGCTGGAGGCGGCCGAATCGCTCGTTATCATGCTGCCGGTGGTGCTGGGGCTGTGGTGGCTGCTGTCACGACCGCTGTTGCGGCTGCAGCGCAAGGCCCGGGCCATCGTCGACAACCCGCTCATGGACTACCTCTACACCGGCCGGGTAGACGAGTTCGGCGCCATCGAGAACGGCACCGTCATGCTGCAGGCCAAACTGCGCACCGCGCTCGGGCGCATCCGCCAGTACTCGGAGGTGCTGCAGCAGGCCGCCGACCGTACCGCCGCGGCGGTGGAGCAGACCACCGGGGCGGTCGTGCAGCAGCAGAGCGAGCTGGATGCCGTCGCCACCATCATGCACGAGCTCAACGCCACCGCCCAGGAGGTCGCCGCCAATGTGGCGCGCACCGCCGAGGCCTCGCAGAAGACCGACGAGAAGGCCCACGACGGCGCCGAGCGCATCACCCATGCCATCGGCGTCATCGAATCGCTGGCCAACAAGGTCCGTTTCGGCGCCGCCGAGATGGAAAAGCTCGACCAGTACAGCGAGGAGATCGGCAGCGTGCTGGATGTCATCCGCAACATCGCCGAGCAGACCAACCTGCTGGCGCTCAACGCCGCCATCGAGGCGGCCCGTGCCGGCGAGCAGGGCCGCGGCTTCGCGGTCGTCGCCGACGAGGTGCGCACACTCGCCAATCGCACCCAGGAATCGACCAACGACATCCGGCAGATGATCGAACGCCTGCAGCACGGCGCGCGCAGCGCCACGGCCGTCATTGGCGAGGCGGAACGCTATGCCAACCTGAGCGAGGAAGAGATCGAGAAGGCCGCCGAGGCCATCGCCGTCATCACCGGCGAGGTGACCGAGATCAGCAACCAGAACCTGCAGGTGGCCTCGGCCTCCGAGGAGCAGACCCAGGTGCTGGAAGAGGTGGAACGCAACATCACCAACATCAACACCGCCGCCCAGCAGACGGCGCGCTCGGCCGAGGACCTGAAGCAGATGAGCGCGTCCTTTTCCGAGATGGCGCAGTCGCTGCAGACTCTGGTCCGGCAATGCCGCGTGTAAGCGCCGGACACGACGAGGGCGGGATGAACCCGCCCTCGTCATGCCGGAAGAAACGAAGGATCAGTTGACCTTCGGATCCAGCTCTCCGCTCTCGTAGCGCTTGTACATGTCCTCCAGCGAGATCGGCTTGATCTTGCTGGCCATGCCGGCGCTGCCGAAGGCCTCGTAACGGGCCTTGCAGATGTCCTTCATGGCTGCGGTGGCGGCCTTGAGGAACTTGCGCGGATCGAAGTTGGCGGGGTTGTCGTGCAGGTGCTTGCGGATGGCGCCGGTGGCCGCCATGCGCAGGTCGGTGTCGATGTTGACCTTGCGCACGCCGTGCTTGATGCCCTCGACGATCTCCTCCACCGGCACGCCATAGGTCTCGCCCATGTCACCGCCGTATTCGTTGATGATCTTGAGCCACTCCTGCGGCACCGACGAGGAGCCGTGCATCACCAAGTGGGTGTCGGGGATGCGCGCATGGATCTCCTTGATGCGGTCGATGCGCAGCACCTCGCCGGTCGGCGGCTTGGTGAACTTGTAGGCGCCGTGCGAGGTGCCGATGGCGATGGCCAGGGCATCGACGCCGGTCTTCTTGACGAAGTCGGCGGCCTGGTCGGGGTCGGTCAGCAGCTGGTCCATGTCGAGCTTGCCTTCGGCGCCGTGACCGTCCTCCTCGCCCATCATGCCGGTCTCGAGCGAACCCAGGCAGCCCAGCTCACCCTCGACGGAGACGCCGCCGGCATGGGCCATTTCCACCACCTTGCGCGTCACCTCGACATTGTACTCGTAGGTGGAGGGGGTCTTCATGTCGGGCATCAGGGAGCCGTCCATCATCACCGAAGTGAAGCCGGACTGGATGGAGCGCAGGCACACCGCCGGCTCGGAACCATGATCCTGGTGCATGCAGATGGGGATGTGCGGGTACTGCTCGGCCGCGGCCTGCACCAGGTGACGCAGAAACGGCTCGCCGGCATAGGCACGCGCGCCGGCGGAACCCTGCAGGATGACCGGGCTGTCCATTTCGTCGGCCGCCTGCATGATGGCGTGAATCTGTTCCATGTTGTTGACGTTGAATGCCGGCATGCCATAGCCGTACTCGGCGGCATGATCCAGCAGCTGTCGGAGAGAGATAAGGGCCATTTGGTGACCTCCTGTGCTGTATGAATAGTGGTTGATCGGTGCCCGGGGCGTCCGTCCTCAGACGGCATCCACCAGGTTGCCTACCTCGACGATCTTCATGGCATTGGTGCCTCCACCGTTGCCCATCAGATCGCCCTTGGTGATGATGACGCGTTCGCCGTCCTCGACCACGCCCTCGCCCTTGAGGATGTCCACGGCCTTCTGGTTGGCCTCGGCATGGGACTTCATCTCGTGGGTCATGAAGGCGATCGGATACACCCCGCGATAGAGGGACACCTTTCTACGCGTCTCGACATGGGGCGTCAAGGCATAGATGGGGATGCCCGAGCTGATGCGCGACATCCACAGCGTGGTGGCGCCACTCTCGGTCATCGCCGCGATGGCCTTCACATCGAGGTGGTTGGCGGTATACATGGCGGCCATGGCGATGGCCTCGTCCACGCGGTGGAAGCGGGTGTTGATGCGGTGGTCGGACTCGCGCACCTTCTTCTGCTGCTCCGCCGCCTCGCAGATGCGCCCCATGGCCTGCACCACGCGATCGGGGAAGCGCCCGGTGGCCGTCTCGCCGGACAGCATCACGGCGTCGGTGCCGTCGAGCACCGCGTTGGCCACATCGAACACCTCGGCCCGGGTCGGGATCGGATTCTCGATCATCGACTCCATCATCTGCGTGGCGGTGATGGCCACCCGGTTGAGGCAGCGCGCCTTGTGGATCAGCTCCTTCTGCACCGCGGGCAGCTCGGCGTCGCCGATCTCCACCCCCAGGTCACCGCGTGCAATCA
>JALWNJ010000123.1 GCA_026995955.1 Gammaproteobacteria bacterium | reverse complement strand
CCTTCGGGGTCCCCGCCCACGGCCTTGTCGCTGCGGGGTCCATCGACAGGCCTCCTGCCTGACGATGGACTGGCCGGCGTCCCTGCCGGCCACCCGGTCCCCTGCGGGGCCCGGGCGATTCCGCGCTCCGGCGGCCGTGGGCGGCGCGGGCTACGGGGAAGGGCAAGGCGCTTCGTTATGGCGGGTCGTTGGATTTTCCTGCCGGTGCGTTCGCGGACCCGGTGTTTCAAGGGACTTGGCACTTGTGGCGAGGTGGGTCGAAGCCACCCCCTCGTCCCCAGTCCCTCGCCCCTCGCTGCTTCCCACCCGCCGTTGAACGCGCCGAGGCAAAACGGAGCCTCCGCCAACCTCGCTCCAAGTCCCTTACCCCTCGCCCCTGCCTTCCCCCTACCAGCGATACCGATCCCAGAGCTCCGGGTTGGCCCAGAATCGCGGGTTGAGCCAGTCCGGGGTCTCCTTGTAGTCGTACAGGTCGTGGTACCACACGCCATGGCCCTCGCGCAGGGGGCGCAGCCCCAGCGCCCGCAGCAGCGACTCGCTCTCGTCGCGCCGGTCGCGGGCGCTGCCCGTCGGGATGATGACCAGGCGCCGTGCATGCAGGTCGCGCAGGGCGGCGAGGCGGCCGTCCCTCGACATGGCCTGTAGCTGTTCCAGATCGGCGGCGACGATGGCGAGCGGATAGCGCGTGTCGGCGGACAGCGCATGCAGGGCCTCGAGATCGCAGGCGTCACAGCCGGGATGGGCAAGGCCAGGACCGGCACAGAGGGCCCGATCGGCCCCGGTTTCCGAAAGCAGCCGTTCGATCAGTGCCTGGTGTGCGCTGTTGTCCATGGCGTTCATTGTAGTAGCATGGAAAAACATTGTTCATCACCACGGAGCGCCTGCCCATGAATGTCCGGACCCTGCTGCTTTCCACCTGGCTATTGCTGCTGTTGCCCCTTGCGGTACTCGCCGGCGATGAAGAGGGCAAGCCCGCTACTGAGCCGCAGTACGTCAAGCTGAGCCCGGCCTTCGTGGTCAACGTCAAGCGCGGCACCGGGGCGCGTTTCCTGCAGGTGAAGGCCGATGTGCTGGTGAACTCGAAGGACGATGCCAAGCTGGTGGAACAGCACATGCCGCTCATCCGCCACACCATGATCATGACCATCAGTGACCGTGACGGGCGCAAGATCCGCACCATCCAGATGCGCGAGCAGCTGCGCGCGGAGGCCGAGGCGGCGATCCGCAAGGCACTCAAGGAGGCCGCTGGCCGCGAGGTCATCGAGGGACTGTTCTTTACCGATTTCGTGGTGCAATAGCGGCCTCAGGTGGCCAGGCCGGTGTCGATCCGGAGCGACAGGTCGATGGCGTGCAGGTGCTTGGTGAGGGCGCCCACGGAGACGAAGTCCACCCCTGTCTGCGCATAGTCGCGGATGTTGTCGAGCGTGACATTGCCCGACACTTCCAGTTCGCAGCGCCCGGCCACGAGCACGACTGCGCGACGGATGTCTTCCAGCGCGAAATTGTCGAGCATGATGCGGTCGGCCCCGGCCTCGAGCGCCTGTTTCACCTCCTGCAGATCTTCCGTCTCCACTTCCACCGGCGCCTGCGGGAAGCGCCGCCGGCTCTCGGCCACGGCCGCCCTGATGCCGCCGGCAGCGGCAATGTGGTTTTCCTTGATCAGCACGGCATCGTACAGGCCCATGCGGTGATTGTGGCCGCCGCCGCAGCGCACTGCGTACTTCTGCGCCGTGCGCAGCCCGGGCAGGGTCTTGCGCGTGTCGAGCACACGGCAGCCGGTGCCGGCCACGGCCTCGGCGTAGCGGGCAGTGACGGTGGCGGTGCCGGAGAGGGTCTGCAGGAAATTGAGCGCGGTGCGCTCCACCGTGAGCAGCGCCCGTGCCGGGCCGCGCAGGGTGGCAAGCAGGCGGTCGGCGGCCACGCGCGTGCCCTCGGCCACCTGCCATTCGATGCGCAGCCGCTCGTCCACCTGCCGCAGGCATTCCTCCACCCAGGGCTGGCCGCAGACGACGGCAGGCTCACGGCAGACCAGCGTGGCCGCGGCCTGTTGTGCTTCCGGGATCAGGGCTGCGGTCAGGTCACCCTCGCCGATGTCCTCGGCCAATGCCCTGCGCACCTGCTCGGGCAGGTCGGAGGGCAGGGCGAATGCGCCAGGCTCGCTCATGGCCGGTTCCAGGTGCCGGCCTGAAGCGCCAGCCAGGCAGTGCGCGCCGACAGCTCCGCCGAGCAGATCCACTTGTAGGCCTGTTCCAGATCGCGGCCGCGCGCGTAGGCGCCGTGACTGCGCACCACCACGATGGGTTCGCGCGCCAGGATCTCGGGCACGGCACGGTGGGCGGCCTCGATCAGGTCGTCGTCGGGCAGGTTCAGTACCCGTATGCGACCGAAGTAGTAGCGCCCCTCGAAGTCGCCCGGCACGAAGTCGTGCCCGTCCAGGGTCAGGGCCAGCAGATGGGGGACATGGGCGTGCAGCACGGCGCCGGCTTCTTCGCATTGGCGGTACACGCCCTGGTGCAGGGGTGCGTCCAGCGAGGCCCCTTGCGGCAGCGGACCCTCCAGCGGGGCCGTGAGCAGGGCCTCCGGGGCCAGGCCGTCGGCACAGGCGCCGGTGGGCGTGACGAGGAAGCGGTCATCCAGCCGCGCCGAGGCATTGCCGGAGTGGGAGTCGTTGTAGCCGTACTGGCGCAGCCAGCGGTAATGGCGCACCAGTGACTGGCGCAGGGTTTCTTCTTGCATGTCGGCAGCCGGTCGGTATGAGCGGACATTGTATGAAAGTACGGGGTACATCCGCCAGCCAAGCTGCTATCCTTGTGTGACACAAATTACAAAAGCAATCGTGCGCTGCCAGGGAGGCCGGTGGCTGATGGCATCAGCATGACCGACAGACTTTACCGTACGCTGCTGGGTGGACTGATCCTGATCCTGCAGTACTTCGATCTGCGCCAGGCCATGATGGCCCTGGTGGCAGTCCTGCTGTTCGAGGGCGTGACCAACCTTCGCCTCCCGAAGATCGTCAATGCCCTGCTGCGCGTCGATGACGCGCGCTTGCCCCGGCCGCTCCCCAATCCCCGCGCCCGCTGGGGCATCGAGGCCGAACGCATGTGGCGCCTGGTGGTCGGCGCCATGCTGCTGGTGGGGGCGGTACTGTATCCCGAGGTGCTCTGGTTCCTGCCCTGGTTCATGGGCTTTGCCATTCTCGGTGCCGGGCTGAGTGGCGTCTGTCCGGTCCTGTTCGCCATCCGCGCGCTGGGGTTCCGGTAGTGCATCGGCAGGCGGAAGACAAGCCGCAGCTGGTCCGGCCCGCGGTGTCCCTGCCCAGCCGGGTGGCCGGGATCGTCTTCTGGGGGCTGGTGCTGCTGGGACTGGCCGGGGTGTTCGTGCTGCTGCAGGTCAAGCAAAAGGAGTACGAGCACGAGATGGCGCTGCGCACGCTGGAGCTGGGTGTCCTGGTGAGCGAGACGCTGCTGCGCGATCCCGGCCCCGGCCTGCTCGAACGCAATCGGCCTGATCTCGCCACCCTGGTCTCCAGCATGGCGGACCGCCATGGGTTGCTCGGGGTGCGTCTGCGCTTTCAGGGCGATGAGCTGGTACTGGGCGCGGCCACCACGGGGGCCGAGGTGCTGCGGGTGCGCAAGCGCCTTTTCCTGCCGGGCCCAGAGGGCCGGGGTGGCTATCTGCTGCTGGAGGCCGACTATCCACACCATTCCGCCGGGCTTTTCGACCTGCGGCGCAACATCATCCTTGCCGTGGGGCTTGCGGTGATGGCCTTTGCCCTGATGCTGAAGCTGATCCTCGACCGGCTGCTGGCCCGGCCCTTTGCATACATGGTGAGGACGGCCGAGGCCATCGGCCAGGGCCGGGAACGGTTGCGTTTCGATGCCCAGCGTGACGACGAATTCGGTTTCCTGTCGCGTTTCTTCAACCGGGTGCTGGATCGGCTGCTGGAGCAGCGCCAGAGGCTGGAGGAAACGGCCGAGCAGCTGGGCGAACAGAAGGAACGCGCCGAGGTGACCCTGCGCGCCATTGCCGATGCGGTCATTACCACCGACATCCGCGGCGACATCCGCTACATGAACCCGGTGGCCGAGGAGCTGACCGGCTGGCTGGCGGAAGAGGTGACGGGGCGGCCACTGGAGGAGATCATCGAGCTGTGCGACGAGGACAGCCGCATGCCGCTGGTGTCTCCCGTGCTCGAGACGCTGCGTACCGAACGGCCGGCGCGCCTGCGCGGCGATGGGGCCCTGGTACGGCGTGACGGCTCGCTGTGTCCGGTGGAGGCCACCGCCGCGGTGCTGCGCGATGCGTCGGGCAGGCCGATGGGCACGGTGCTGGTGCTGCAGGATGTCAGCGAAAACCGGTCCCTGACCCGTCAGTTGGCCCATCAGGCCCGCCACGATGGCCTGACCGGGTTGCACAACCGGTTCACCTTCGAGGAGCGGCTCAGCGAACTGGTGGAATCGGGCAGTGAGCACCTGCATGCCCTCATGTACATGGACCTCGACCAGTTCAAGGTGGTCAACGATACCTGTGGCCACCTGGCCGGCGACCAGCTGCTGCGCCAGCTCGCCGAGGCCATGCAGCAGTGTCTGGGCGAGCACGATCTGCTGGCGCGGCTGGGCGGCGACGAGTTCGGTGTGCTGCTGCATCACTGCAGCATGGAGTCGGCCATGGAGGCCGCCGAGCGCCTGCGGCGGACGGTCATCGATCATCGCTTCGTCTGGGAGGGGCGCAGCTTCCGCGTCGGCATCTCCATCGGCCTGGTGTTCATCCGGCCGCGCGAGGTGCACAGTGTCACCGAGCTGCTGCGCTCGGCCGACCTGGCCTGCTACACCGCCAAGGACACCGGCCGCAACCGCATCCATGTGTACGAGGACACCGATCTGGAGCTGGCCCGTCGCCATGGCGAGATGCACTGGGTGAGCCGGATCACCAGCGCCATCGACGAGGACCGCCTGTTGCTGTATCTGCAGCCCTTGCAGGCGCTGGACCCCGGTGCGGCACCGGTGTCCCACTGCGAGATCCTGCTGCGCATGGAGGACCGGGACGGCAGCCTGATCCGCCCCGACGAGTTCCTGCGCGCGGCCGAGCGCTACGACCTCATGGGCCGCATCGACCGCTGGGTGATCCGTCGGGTGTTCGAGTTCATGACCACGCCCGAGCTGTGGGCGCAGTGTCCCGTGGGGCAGCGCCTTGTGGGCATCAATCTGTCGGGCAGCTCGATGGGCGACCCCGAGCTGCACGAGTACATCCTGGAACAGCGTCGTGCCTTCGGCGTCAACCTGGAGGAGGTCTGTTTCGAGATCACCGAGACCGAGGCCATCCGCAACATGGGCCGTGCCACCGAGTTCATCCGTCGCCTGCGCGATCGCGGTGCCCATTTCGCACTCGACGATTTCGGCACCGGGCTCAGTTCCTTCGCCTATCTCAAGAGCATGCCGGTGGACTACCTGAAGATCGACGGCGGTTTCATCAGCCGCATGCGCCAGGACCCGGTCGATCGGGCCATGGTGGAATCGACCGCCCACATCGGCCACCTGATGAACCTGCGCGTGGTGGCCGAATGGGTGGAGGACGAGGAGACGCTGCAGCAGCTGCGCGAACTGGGCGTGGACTATGCCCAGGGCTATGCCGTCGGCCGCCCGGTCCCGGTCACCGAGATGCGCTGGGGCGAGATGCCGGGCCGGGCCTGATCGAGTAGAATGTCGGCTCCCGACCAGCCGCGGAGCACGACAGCCGATGCCTGCCTACCGATCCCGAACCACCACCCACGGACGCAACATGGCCGGCGCCCGCGCCCTGTGGCGCGCCACCGGCATGCAGGAAGACGACTTCGGCAAGCCGATCATCGCGATTGCCAATTCCTTCACCCAGTTCGTCCCCGGTCATGTCCACCTCAAGGACCTGGGGCAGATGGTAGCGCGCGAGATCGAGAAGGCCGGCGCCGTGGCCAGGGAGTTCAACACCATCGCGGTGGACGACGGCATCGCCATGGGGCATGGCGGCATGCTCTACTCGCTGCCCTCGCGCGACCTCATCGCCGATTCCGTGGAGTACATGGTCAATGCCCACTGCGCCGATGCGCTGGTCTGCATCTCCAACTGCGACAAGATCACGC
>JALWNJ010000122.1 GCA_026995955.1 Gammaproteobacteria bacterium | reverse complement strand
GGCCTGCCCGCGCAGGCCCTGTTGCAGATCACCGGCGAGCCCTTCCTCGCGGTAGGCGAGCAGGCGCAGTCCGCCGCACAGGTGCAGCAGCTCGTTCGCCGCCAGGCGCCAGGCGGGGTTGGCCGGGCCGCTGCCGGGGGTGGCCGTCTCGCGGGTCCAGGTCTGCCAGTAGAGCAGCCCGCCGGGTGCCAGCAGGTCGAGGTATTCGGGCATGCGCTCGCGATACAGGAAATGGCTGGCCACCACCACATCGAAGCGGCGGTCGGGCAGCGTGCCGTGCTCGATGTCGAGCTGCAGCGCCCGCAGCGGCAGGTCACGGGCGGCCGCCAGTTCGTTGACCTTGTCCACCGCCACCGCCGAGCAGTCCCATAGCTCGGTACGCAGGCCGTGTTCGGCCAGCAGCCGGGCATTGCCCCCAAGCCCGCCGGCCAGGTCCAGGGCCGTTCCTTCCCGGGGCAGCAGGTGGCGGTAAGCGCTCAGCACCGCGCAGGGCTGGGCCTCGCTGGCATCGTGCTCGCGGTAGCGGGCGTCCCACCGTTGCCCGGGGTCCATCCTCAGCGCCTCCAGAACACGGGCGACAGCAGCACGAGCAGCGGGAAGATCTCCAGCCGCCCCATCAGCATGGCGACCACCAGGACCCACTTGGCGAAGTCGTTGAGTCCCTGGTAGTTGAAGCCCACCTCGCCCAGCCCCGGGCCCAGGTTGTTGAGGCTGGCGGCCACCGCCGAGAAGGCCGTCACCTGGTCCAGGCCGCTGGCCATCAGCAGCAGGAGCATGACCACGAAGCTGCCGACATAGGCGGCAAAGAACCCCCACACCGCCTCCAGCACCCGATCGGGCATGGCGCTCTGGCCCAGCTTGACGGTGACCCGCGCCTGCGGATGCACCAGCCGGGTGATCTCGCGCATCCCCTGCTTGAGCAGCAGCAGGAAGCGGATCACCTTGATGCCGCCGCCGGTGGAGCCGGCGCAGCCGCCGATGAAGCTGAGGAACAGCAGCAGCACGGGCAGGAAACCGGGCCAGGTGTGGTAGGCGGCGGTGGTGAAGCCGGTGGTGGTGCCGATGGACACGGCCTGGAACAGGCCGTGGTGCAGCGAGGAGCCGAAGTGGTCGAAGTGCTGGGCGATCTCCAGGTACACGGTGGCGATGGCCGCCACCCCGAGCAGCAGCGTCAGGTAGGCGCGGAACTCCGAATCGCCGAAGTAGACGGCCAGCCGGCGCTGGCGCCAGGCCGTAAAGTGCAGGGCGTAGTTGACGCCCGACAGCAGCATGAAGACGATGGCCACCAGTTCGATGGCAACGCTGTTGAAGTGGCCGATGCTGGCATCGTGGGTGGAGAAGCCACCGATGGCCACGGTGGAAAAGGCGTGGCTGACGGCATCGAACAGATCCATGCCGGCCAGCCAGTAGGCCAGCGCGCAGGCCACCGTCAGCACCAGGTAGATCAGCCACAGGGCCTTGGCGGTGCCGGCGATGCGCGGGGTGAGCTTGTTGTCCTTCATCGGGCCTGGGGTCTCGGCGCGGTACAGCTGCATGCCCCCCACCCCCAGCATGGGCAGGATGGCGATGGCCAGCACGATGATGCCCATCCCGCCCAGCCATTGCAGTTCCTGCCGGTAGAAGAGGATGGAGTACGGCAGGTGGTCGAGGCCGGTGATGACGGTGGCACCGGTGGTGGTGAGGCCGGAGATGGATTCGAACACTGCGTCGGTGAGGCTGATGTCCAGCTCCGGGCTCAGCAGCAGCGGCACCGAGCCGGCCAGTCCCAGCACCAGCCAGAACATGACCACCACCACGAAGCCGTCGCGGATGCGCAGGTCGCGGCGCGCATTGCGGGCCGGCAGCCACACCAGCAGGCCGGCGACCAGCAGCAGCAGGAAGCCGTCGAAGAACGGTGACAGGTGCTGGTCGCCCATCAGCAGCCCGACCACCGCGGGCGGCAGCATGGTCAGGCTGAAGATCATCAGCAGCAGGCCGAGGATGCGCTGGATGACACCGAGATGCATGTCGTACCCTGCCCCTCAGAGGAAGGTGACGCCCACCGAGAACAGTTTCTCCACATCGGGGATGTGCTTCTTGTCCACCAGGAACAGGATGACATGGTCCTCGGCCTGGATGACGGTGTCGTGGTGGGCCATGATCACCTCGTCGCCGCGTACCAGGGCGGCGATGGTGGTCCCCGGCGGCAGCGGGATGTCCTCCACCGCGCGCCCGACCACCTTGCTGCTGTGCTCGTCGCCGTGGGCGATGGCCTCGATGGCCTCTGCCGCCCCGCGGCGCAACGAGTGCACGGCCACGATGTCGCCCTTGCGGATGCGTGTCAGCAGGGTGCCGATGGTGATCTGCTGCGGACTGATGGCGATGTCGATGAGGTCGCTGCTCTCGACCAGGCGCGCGTAGCTCGGGCGGTTGATCAGCGCCATCGCCTTGCGCGTGCCCAGCCGCTTGGCCAGCATGGCCGACAGGATGTTGGCCTCGTCGTCGTTGGTGAGGGCGCAGAAGACGTCGGTGTTCTCGATGTTCTCTTCCAGCAGCAGTTCCTCGTCGGCGGCATCGCCCATCAGCACGATGCTGTGGTGCAGCTGCTCGCTCAGGTACTGGGCACGGCGCATGTCGCGTTCGATGATCTTGACCGAATAGTCGCGTTCCAGCTGTTCCGCCAGGCGCTTGCCGATGTTGCCGCCGCCGGCGATGAGGATGCGCCTGTACGGACTGTCCAGCCGACGCAGCTCGCCCATGATGGCGCGGATGTGTTCGCGGGCGGCAATGAAGAACACCTCGTCGTCGGGCTCGATGACGGTGTGGCCTTCGGGGATGATGGCGCGGTCCTTGCGGAAGATGGCGGCCACCCGGGTGTCGATGTTGGGCATGTGCTCGCTCAGGGTGCGCAGTTCGTGACCCACCAGCGGGCCGCCGTAGTAGGCGCGTACCCCGACCAGCTGCACCCGGCCATTGGCGAAGTCCAGCACCTGCAGCGCCCCGGGGTGCTCGATCAGTCGCCGGATGTGGTGGGTGACCAGGGCCTCGGGGCTGATCAGGGTGTCGATGGGCAGGGTCTTGGGACCGAACAGCTCCGGGTGTTCCAGGTATTCCGCGGTACGCACACGGGCGATGCGGTTGGGGGTGTGGAACACGGTGTAGGCGACTTGGCAGGCGACCATATTGGTCTCGTCGCTGTTGGTCACCGCGATGAGCATGTCGGCATCCTCGGCGCCGGCGCGCTCCAGCACATTGGGGCGTGAACCGTGGCCGGTGACGGTGCGGATGTCGAGCCGGTCCTTGAGGTCGCGCAGCACCTCGGGGTCGGCATCGACCACGGTGATGTCGTTGGCCTCGCTGGCCAGGTTCTGGGCCAGCGAACTGCCGACCTGTCCGGCACCGAGTATGATGATCTTCATGGCTGGTCGAGGGATCCCTTGGGGTCGATGTCGAGGGCCTTGAGCTTGCGGTACAGATGGGTGCGTTCCATGCCGATCTCGCGCGCCAGGCGCGAGATGTTGCCGCCCGTCTCGCGCAGCTTCTTCAGCAGGTAGGTGCGCTCGAACTGCTCGCGCGCCTCGCGCAGCGGCAGCGACAGCCAGGCAGCCTCGATGAGGTCACTCTGCGGCTCGCCATCGGGGCCGGAGAGGGCCGCCGTCACCTCCTCCACGCTCACCTCCGGCTCGGTGCCGAGGATCAGCAGCCGCTGTACCAGGTTCTGCAGCTCGCGGATGTTGCCGGGCCAGTGGTAGTGCATCAGGGTGTTCTTCACCGCCACCGGGAAGCGTCGCCACGGCAGGCCCTGCTGGTTGTGGAACAGCTCGACGTAATGGTCCACCAGCTCGGCCACGTCCTCGGCGTGTTCGCGCAGTGGCGGCACCCGCACCGGCACCACGTTGAGGCGGTAGTAGAGATCGTCGCGCAGACGCCCCTCGCGTACCGCGGCATCGAGGTCCTCGTGGCTGGCGGCGACGACGCGTACATTGATGTGCACCGGCTCGCTGCCGCCCACGCGCAGGAAGCTGCCGGACTCCAGCGCCGCCAGCAGCTGGGTCTGGGTGGGGAGGTCGAGATCGGTCAGCTCCTCGATGTAGAGGATGCCGCCGTTGGCCTGCTCCAGCAGGCCGTAGTGCACCTCGTCGTTGCGTTCGCAGCCGAACAGCTCGGTGGCCACCGACTCGCGCGAGTGCGACACCAGCGACAGTTCGACGAAGGGCCGTTCGGCGCGCGCGCTCTTGGCATGCAGGTAGCGGGCGCAGATCTGCTTGCCGGCACCCTGTTCGCCGGTAATCAGCACCGGGGTGTCGTGGCGGGCGATGCGCTCCAGCTGCTGGCGCAGTTCGCGCATCACCGCACTGTCGCCGATCGGCACCACCGGCTGGGCCACCTTGCGGCGCAGGCCCAGGTTCTCGCGCGCCAGCCGTTCCGCCTGCAGCGCGCGTTCCACGGTGAGCAGCAGCTTGGCCAGCGAGATCGGCTTCTCGATGAAGTCGTAGGCGCCGAGGCGGGTGGCCTCGACCGCGGTTTCCACGGTGCCGTGACCGGACATCATGATGACGGGGAACGGCAGTTCGCCTTCCTCGCGCCACTCCTTGAGCAGGCTGATGCCGTCCAGCCCCGGCATCCAGATGTCGAGCAGCACCAGGTCCGGGCGGCGTTCGCGGCGGCGCAGACGCGCCTGTTCCGCGTCCTCGGCGGTGCTCACCTCGTAGCCCTCGTCCTCGAGGATCTCGCGCACCAGGCCGCGGATGTCGGGCTCGTCGTCGATGACCAGGATGTGTTCGCCGCTCATGCCTCTTCGGCTCTCTCGTCATGGGCCTGCCGGCCGGGCGCCACCACCGGCAGGCGCACGAAGATGCGCGCCCCGCCCTCGGGTGCGTTCTGCGCCCAGATGATACCACCATGCTCCTCGATCACCTTCTTGACGATGGCCAGTCCCAGCCCGCTGCCGCGCGGCTTGTCGGTGACATAGGGCTCGAACAGCAGCGGGAACACTTCCTCGCTGATGCCGGGCCCGTTGTCTGCCACCAGCAGCTCGACGAAGCGGCAGCCGGCCTCCTCCATGCAGCGCGTGCTGACCGTGATGCGGGCGTCCTTGCGCCCTTCCAGGGCCTCGAGGGCATTCTTGATCAGATTGTTGAGTACCTGCCGCATGCGCGCCGGGTCGGCCTCGATCATCGGCATGCGCGGGTCCAGATCCTGCTCGATGTGAACCCCCGCCGGATTGTTGCGGTACAGATCGACCACCTCGGCCACCAGCGCATTGAGATCCACCGGGTGCAGCTCGATGCGCGGCGAGCGGGCGTACTCGCTGAAGGCATTGACCATGGTCTTCATCGCCTCCACCTGGGAGACGATGGTGCGCACCGCGCGTTCGAGGATCTCGCGGCTGCGCGCGTCAAGCTCCCCGGCCAGCTTGTGGCCGAGGCGCTCGGCGGAGAGCTGGATCGGGGTGAGCGGGTTCTTGATCTCGTGCGCCAGGCGCCGTGCCACCTCGCCCCATGCCGCGTCGCGCTGCGCCTGGATCATGTCGGTGACATCGTCGAACACCACCACGTGGCCGGCCTCCTCGCCGCTTTCCGCCGGCAGCACCGCGCCGCGACAGATGAGGATCTTGCGGCCGCTGGCGCCGAACACGATGACCTCGTCCTGCCATTCGTGGCCGCTGTCGCGGGCGTGTTCCAGGTGCGGGCGGATGTGGGCCCAGAAACGCGCCAGCAGCGGGCTCTCCTCCGCCACTTCCTCCAGCAGGCGACCGCGATGGTCCTGCAGCGGGGTCTCGCTCTCGAGGATGCGGCTGGCCTCGGCATTGGCGGTGCGGATCACCAGGTGCTCGTCCAGGGTCAGCACCCCGGAGGAAATGTGCTCCAGCACCGTCTGCAGGTAGGCGCGCTGGCGTTCGGCGAGCTGCTTGCTGCGGTCCACCTGCTCATAGGCCAGCGACAGGCGGGTGGTCATCTCGTTGAAGGAGCGTACCAGGAAACCCAGCTCGTCGCGGTCGCCGGCGACCAGCTTCTTGTGGTACTCGCCGGCCGCCACCGCGCGCGTCCCCTCGGCCAGCTCGCGGATCGGCGCCATCAGGCGACGGGCGGAGAAGAAGGCGGCCCACACGGCAAACAGCACGCCCAGCAGCAGCAC
>JALWNJ010000121.1 GCA_026995955.1 Gammaproteobacteria bacterium | reverse complement strand
CCCGACTACGATGTCACCACCGGCGCGCGCTTCCATCCGCTGGAAATCATTCTCTCCATGGGCATCAAGTTCGCGGTCATCGTCCTGCTTGGCCCGCCGGTGGCGGCGGTGGTGCTGTTCGAGTTGGTGCTCAATGCCATGTCCATGTTCAACCATGGCAATGTGCGCCTGCCCGCGGCCGTCGACCGGGTGCTGCGCTGGATCGTCGTCACCCCGGACATGCATCGTGTGCACCACTCGGTGGAGGACGACGAGGCCAACAGCAACTTCGGCTTCAACCTGTCGATCTGGGATCGTCTGTTCGGCACCTATCGCGCCCAGCCCCGCGCCGGTCACCAGGGCATGACCATCGGCATCCACCACTACAGCCGCGACCCCCGGCTGGCCGTCTGGCTGCCGGGGCTGCTGGCGTTGCCCTTCGTCGGCCGCATCACCGGCTATGCCATCAACCGCCGCCGCTGGAACGGGGAGGGCGAGGAATGAAACGCGCAGTCAGGTGGTTCGTCGGCGCGGCCCTGATCGCCGGCATCGTCTGGATGTTCCTCAACCGCGGGCAGTGGGATGCCGAGCAGGTGCAGGCCTTCATCGACGGCCTCGGCTGGGCCGGCCCGGTGGTCTTTGTGCTGCTCTATGCGCTGGGTACGGTACTGTTCTTCCCCGGCTCGGTGCTCACCCTGGCCGGCGGCGCCCTGTTCGGCCCGCTGTGGGGTACCCTGATCAACCTCACCGGCGCCACGCTGGGTGCCGTGCTGTCCTTCCTGGTGGCGCGCTATCTGGCCTCCGACTGGGTGGAGCAGCGCGTCGGCGGCCGCTTGGCGCGGCTCAAGCAGGGCGTGGAGCAGGAGGGCTGGCGTTTCGTCGCCTTCGTGCGCCTGGTGCCGCTGTTTCCCTTCAACCTGCTCAACTACGCGCTGGGCCTCACGCGCATCCCCCTGGTCACCTACGCCTGGGCCTCCTTCGTCTTCATGCTGCCGGGAGCGCTGGCCTATACCTGGATCGGCTACGCCGGACGCGAGGCCGTGGCCGGCGGCGAGGGGGTGGTGCAGAAGGTAATGATCGCCCTGGCCCTGCTGGCGGTGGTATCGTTCCTGCCGGGGCTGATCAGCCGTCTGCGCCAGGGGCCCATGCTCACGGTGGATGCGCTCAGGCAGCACCTCGATGCCGGCGACGACCTGCTGATCCTGGATGTGCGCGACCCCGATGAGTTCACGGGCGAGCAGGGCCACATTTCGGGGGCGCGCAACCTTCCGCTTGCCGAGCTGTCGCAACATCTGGACGAACTGCAGCCCTGGCTCGAACGCCCGGTGGCGCTCGTCTGCCGTACCGACCGGCGATCGGCCAAGGCTGCCCGCCTGCTGGCGCGCGAGGGCTTTGCCGACCTGCATGTGGTGCGGGGCGGCATGACGGCCTGGAACGCCGCCGGTCTGCCCGTGGAGCACTGATCATGCTGGACACTCGTCACAAGCTGCTGCAACACCACTTCCCCCCCATCCGCCGTGGCCGGCTGGAGACCCTGCAGGTCAATCTCGGCTACCGCTGCAACCAGCAGTGCCTGCACTGCCATGTCAATGCCGGGCCACGCCGGCAGGAGCAGATGAATGCCGAGACCGTTGGAGCGGTGCTCGATTTCCTGCGCGACAATGCCATCCCGGTGCTCGACATCACCGGTGGTGCGCCGGAGATGAACCCGCACTTCCGTCATCTGGTGCGCGAGGCACGCAGGCTGGGCGTACAGGTGATGGACCGCTGCAACCTCACCATCCTGAGCGAGCCCGGTTACGAGGATCTGGCCGACTTCCTGGCCGAGCACCAGGTTCGGGTGGTGGCCTCCATGCCCTGCTATCTGGAGGAGAATGTCGATGCCCAGCGCGGCAAGGGGGTGCATGCCCGCTCCATCGAGGGACTGCGCCGCCTCAATGCGCTGGGCTACGGCCAGAGCGGGGATCTGGTGCTGGATCTGGTGTACAACCCGGGCGGGGCCTTCCTGCCCCCGCCGCAATGCGCGCTGGAGCAGGACTACCGCAAACACCTGGGCGAGCGCTACGGCATCGTGTTCGACCACCTGCTCACCCTGGCCAACATGCCCATCGCCCGCTTCGGCAGCACCCTGCTGTCGCGCGGCGAGTTCGACGACTACCTGTCGCTGCTGCGTTCTGCCCATCGCGACGGGAACCTGGCGTCCGTCATGTGCCGCAGCCTGCTCAGCGTGGACTGGCAGGGCCGGCTCTACGACTGCGACTTCAACCAGATGCTCGACCTGCCGCTGCGGTACGAGGGCCGCTTCCCCGTCCACCTGCAGGACCTGGCCGATGCCGCGCGCCTGGAGGACAACCCCATTGTCGTTGCCGGACACTGCTGGGGCTGTACCGCCGGGCAAGGCAGCAGTTGCGGCGGCGCGCTTGGTGATCCGGTTTGAGACAACGCCCCGGCGGCGAGGAGGCAAGGCATGAAACTGGCATTGATTATCACCGGCAATGATGCCGAGACGGTGTGGAACGCCTTCCGTTACGGAGCCTACGCGGCTGGGCAGGGCGAGACCGTGACCGCGTTCCTGCTCGGCAAGGGCGTCGAGGCCGAGCGCATCGGGGATGCGCGTTTCGATGTGCGCGCGCAGATGCAACGACTCCTCGATGGGGGCGGCACGATCCGGGCCTGCGGCACCTGCCTGGAGCTGCGCGGGACCGAGTCGGCCGCGACCTGCCCGGTGTCCACCCTGGCGGATCTGCACCAAATGGTGGTGGAATCCGATCGCGTCCTGACCTTCTGACCGGGAGCACCCAACCATGCTGGATACCCGCAAGGCGGTCCACGACCGTTACACCGAGGGGGCGCGCAGGCCGGAACCGGCCCTGTGCTGTCCGGTAGAGTACGACCCGCAGATGCTGGCGCTGCTGCCGCAGGAGATCATCGAGCGCGACTACGGCTGCGGTGATCCCTCGCGGCATGTGCGCCCGGGCGACACGGTGCTGGATCTGGGCTGCGGCGGCGGCAAGATCTGCTACCTGGCCGCCCAGCGCGTCGGCCCCGAGGGCCGGGTCATCGGCATCGACATGAACGACGAGATGCTGGCCCTGGCGCGGCGCTACCAGGCCGAGATGGCCGAGCGCCTGGGCGGCGACCGGGTGCGGTTCCTCAAGGGCTACATCGAGGACCTGGCGCTGGATCTGGATCGTCTCGCCGAGCGCCTGGCAGAGCATCCGGTGCGCAGCCCGGAAGACCTGGCCGAGCTCGAGGCCTGGCAGAGGCGGCAGCGCCTCGAGGCGCCGCTGGTGGCCGATGAATCCGTCGATCTGGTGCTGTCCAACTGCGTGCTCAACCTGGTGGACGAGTCGCGCAAGTCGCAGCTGTTCCGCGAGATCTTCCGCGTGCTGCGCCCCGGCGGGCGGGTGGCGATCTCCGACATCGTCAGCGACCGGCCGGTGCCGGAGCCGCTCAAGCAGGACCCGGAGCTGTGGAGCGGCTGCATCAGCGGCGCGCTGCAGGAGACGGACTTCGTGCGCGCCTTCGTCGAGGCCGGCTTCCGGGCGGTGTACATCGACGGATACGACACCACCCCGTGGCGCGTGGTGGAAGGCATCGCCTTCCGCTCCCTGACCCTGCTGGCGGTCAAGCCGGAGGCAGAGGCAGGTACGGAAGGCGAATACGCGGTGATCTATCGCGGCCCCTTTGCCGAGGTACGCGACGAGGAAGGAAAGGCCTATCCGCGCGGCGTGCGGGTGGCGGTGGACGCGGTGCGCTACCGGCACCTGACCGGGCCGGCCTATGGCGAGCGCTTCATCGGTCTGCCGCCGGACGCTGGCGAGGAGAAGAACGCGGAAGGGCAGGGCGGTTGCGAGACCGCTGGCTGTTGCTGCTGACGCGCCGGCGCGATACGAAACGAGGCCCCGGAATTGCCGGGGCCTCGCATCTGTCCGGGCGATGAGCCGCCCTCAGAGATCGTAGCCGCGCTCCTCGTGCTGCGACAGGTCGAGACCCTGGGTCTCTTCCTCGTCGCTCACGCGCAGTCCGATGACCGCATCCAGCAGCTTGAGAATGATCCAGGTGGCCACGGCGGTGAACACCAGCGTGGCGATCACGCCGATGGCCTGCACCTTGAGCTGCCCGGCCATGCTGCCGATGCCCTCGGCAAAGCCGTAGCCCGAGAACACCCCCAGCGTGGTGGCGCTGAACACGCCGGCCAGCAGGGTGCCCAGCATGCCGCCCACGCCGTGCACCGGGAACACGTCCAGCGAGTCGTCGATCTTCAGCACCTTCTTGAGGAAGTTGGTGGCCGAGAAGCAGACAATGCCGGCCAGCAGGCCGATGACCACGGCCCCGCCGGGGCCGACGAAGCCGGAGGCCGGAGTGATGGTGCCCAGCCC
The DNA here is from genome assembly GCA_026995955.1 of Gammaproteobacteria bacterium. Taxonomy (GTDB): domain Bacteria; phylum Pseudomonadota; class Gammaproteobacteria; order J044; family J044; genus J044. The sequence goes on along the minus strand of JALWNJ010000121.1, from coordinate 1,762 downwards.
CGCCACCATGCCGGTGGCCGCACCCAGCATGCTCGGCTTGCCGTAGCGGATCCACTCGATGGTGAGCCAGGTCAGGGTGCCCATGGCGGCGGACAGATGGGTGACCAGAATGGCCATGCTGGCATAACCGTCGGCAGCCAGCGCGCTGCCGCCGTTGAAGCCGAACCAGCCCACCCACAGCATGCCGGCGCCGGCTACGGTCATGGTCATGTTGTGCGGCATCAGCGCGCTGCTGCCGAAGCCCTTGCGCGGGCCCAGCACCATCGCCGCCACCAGTGCCGCCACCCCGGCGGTGATGTGCACCACGGTGCCGCCGGCGAAGTCGTACAGGCCCATCTCCTGCAGCCAGCCGCCGCCCCACACCCAGTGCGTCACCGGCGCGTACACCACCACCAGCCAGATCAGCGAGAAGGCCAGCATGGCCGAGAACTTCATGCGCTCGGCAAAGCCGCCCACGATCAGCGCCGGGGTGATGATGGCGAAGGTCATCTGGAACATCATGAACAGCGACTCGGGGATGGTGCCGTTCAGGGTATCGTGCCCGACGCCGACCAGCATGAGCTTGCTGAAATCGCCAATCCAGGCCCCGTTGCCGCCGAAGGCCAGGCTGTAGCCGAACAGGAACCACACCACCGAGACGGCGCCGGCAATGGTGAAACACTGCATCAGCACTGACAGCACGTTCTTGCTGCGCACCAGGCCGCCATAGAACAGCGCCAGTCCGGGCAGGGTCATGAACAGCACCAGCGCGGTGGCGGTCATGATCCAGGCGGTGTCGGCGCCGTTCGGCCCGTTCTCGGCCTGCGCCAGGGCGAGGGCAGGGGTGCTCAGGAGCAGGAGGGCAATCAGTCGTTTCATCCGGGTTTCTCCTCTCGTGGTGGTTGCGTCACAGGGCCTCAGGGCCGCGCTCGCCGGTGCGGATGCGCACCGCGTCTTCCAGCGGCGAGACGAAGATCTTGCCGTCGCCGATCTTGCCGGTGTTGGCGGCGTTGCGGATGGCCTCGACGATGTCCTCCACGCGGTCGGCGGCCACGGCCACCTCCAGCTTCAGCTTGGGCTGGAAGTCCACCACGTACTCCGCGCCGCGATACAGCTCGGTGTGGCCCTTCTGACGGCCGAAGCCCTTCACTTCGGTGACCGTCATGCCCTGGATGCCCAGCTCGCCGAGCGCGTCGCGCACGTCGTCGAGCTTGTAGGGCTTGATGATGGCGGTGATGAGTTTCATCGCATTCCCCCTCGGATTCTGTCTATGCGCCGAAGTGGCGCATTATCGCCAATCCCTGCACAAAAATCATGCCGTTTTCACGGTATCAGCGTCTTGCCAGACACTTTTTTGTCCCTGTCTGGTGCGCTCGCCGCGATCCGTGCGCCCGCTTGTGGTGCGTATGGTTCGGGTCGGCACCCGCCCGGGCTTCCAGTACAATGGGACGCATCCTTGGCAGATGCCGGTTAGCTCCATGCCCATTCGTCCCTTGCCGCCCCAGCTCATCAACCAGATCGCCGCCGGCGAGGTGGTCGAGCGCCCCGCCTCCGTGGTCAAGGAGCTGGTGGAAAATGCACTTGATGCCGGCGCCGGGCGCATCCAGGTGGAGATCGAGCAGGGCGGGGCACGCCGCATCCTGGTGCGCGACGATGGCTGTGGCATTCCGCGCGACGAGCTGGCCCTGGCCCTGTCGCGCCATGCCACCAGCAAGATCGGCAGCCTCGAGGATCTGGAGCGGGTGATGAGCCTCGGCTTCCGCGGCGAGGCCCTGCCCAGCAT
>JALWNJ010000120.1 GCA_026995955.1 Gammaproteobacteria bacterium | reverse complement strand
ATGCGCGCCGCAGCCGAAGCAGTGGTAGAACTGCTTGACGGGGCTGACGAAGAAGGACGGGGTCTTCTCGCTGTGGAAGGGGCAGCAGGCGGCGTACTCGCGTCCCTGCTTCTTGAGCGGAACGCGTTGGCCGACCACCTCGACGATGTCGGTGCGCTGCAGCAGCTCGTCGATGAAGTGTTGCGGGATGCGGCCGGCCATGTCGCTTCAGCGCGCTGGGCGACGGCCGGGCCCGGGACGGGGCCCGGCCGTGCGCAGTTCGGACGCCGTGGCGTGCCGTGGCACCGTGCTTCAGGCCGCCTCCGACAGGGCGTCGATGAGCGACTCCAGCTCGGCCGCCTTGGGCTTGATCAGCCAGAACTTCGGCAGCCAGGCGCTGAAGTCGTCGAGGATGGCCTGGCCACGGGCGCTGCCGGTCTCGGCCACGAAGTCCTCGATCAGACGGCGCAGGTATTCGCGGTGGTCCTGCATGTGCTCCGGTTCGAGGCGGTGGATGTCGATCAGCTCGTGGTTGTATCGATCGGCAAAGTCGTTGTCCTCGTCGAGCACGAAGGCGAAGCCGCCGGTCATGCCGGCACCGAAGTTGACGCCGGTGTTGCCGAGCACGCAGACCACGCCGCCGGTCATGTACTCGCAGCCGTGGTCGCCGACGCCCTCGACCACCGCGATGGCACCCGAGTTGCGTACCGCGAAGCGCTCGCCGGCCAGTCCGGCGGCATACAGGCGGCCGCCGGTGGCGCCGTACAGGCAGGTGTTGCCGATGATGGTGGTCTCGTGGCTGGCGAAGGCGCTGTCCTTCGGCGGATGGATGACGATGCGCCCGGCGGCCATGCCCTTGCCGACGTAGTCGTTGGCGTCACCCTCCAGGTACAGGTGCAGGCCGCCGGCGTTCCACACGCCGAAGCTCTGCCCTGCGGTGCCGGTCAGGCGCACCTCGATGGGGGCGTCGCTCATGCCGTAGTTACCGTGGCGCAGGGCAATCTCGCCGGAAACGCGGGCGCCGATGGAACGGTCGGTGTTGCGCACCGTGTAGTGGAAACGGCCGCCGCGCTTGTGTTCGATGGCGTCCAGCATGTCGGCCACCATGCGCTCGGCCAGCTCGCCACGGTCGAAGGGCTCGTTGCGCGCCACCAGGCAGCGGCGTGGCGCGTCGGCCGGCACGCCGCCGTCGGAGAGGATGGGGCTGAAGTCGATGCGCCGCTGGCGCTCGGTCTCGCCCTCGACGATCTGCAGCAGGTCGGTGCGGCCGATCAGCTCGTCGAGGCTGCGCACGCCGAGCCGGGCCATCCAGCGCCGCGCCTCCTCGGCGATAAAGGTGAAGTAGTTCATCACCATTTCCACCTTGCCGATGAAGTGCTTCATGCGCAGCACCTTGTCCTGGGTGGCGATGCCGGTGGCGCAGTTGTTGAGGTGGCAGATGCGCAGGTACTTGCAGCCCATGGCCACCATCGGCCCGGTGCCGAAACCGAAGCTCTCGGCGCCGAGGATGGCCGCCTTGACGACATCCAGGCCGGTCTTGAGGCCGCCGTCGGTCTGCAGCCGGACCTTGTCGCGCAGGTTGTTGCGGCGCAGGGTCTGGTGGGTTTCGGACAGGCCCAGCTCCCAGGGGCTGCCGGCGTACTTCACCGAGGTCAGCGGGCTGGCGCCGGTGCCGCCGTCGTAGCCGGAGATGGTGATCAGGTCGGCATAGGCCTTGGCCACGCCGGCGGCAATGGTGCCGACACCGGCCTCGGCCACCAGCTTGACCGAGACCAGCGCCTTCGGATTGACCTGCTTGAGGTCGAAGATGAGCTGCGCCAGGTCCTCGATGGAATAGATGTCGTGGTGTGGCGGCGGCGAGATCAGGGCCACGCCGGGCTTGGAGAAGCGCAGCCGTGCGATCATCTCGTTGACCTTGTGCCCCGGCAGCTGGCCGCCCTCGCCGGGCTTGGCGCCCTGCGCGATCTTGATCTGCAGCACCTCGGCGTTGACCAGGTAGTGCGGGGTGACGCCGAAGCGGCCGGAGGCGACCTGCTTGATCTTGGACATCTTCAGCGTGCCGTAGCGGGCCGCGTCCTCGCCGCCCTCGCCGGAGTTGGAACGGCCGCCGAGCCGGTTCATGGCCTCGGCCAGGGTCTCGTGGGCCTCGGGCGAGAGCGCGCCCAGGGACATGGCGGCGGAGTCGAAGCGGCGCACGATGGATTCCACCGGCTCCACCTCCTCCAGCGGAATCGGCTCGATGTCGTCACGCAGGCGCAGCAGGTCGCGCAGCACGCAGGCCGGGCGGTTGTTGACCAGATCGGCGTGGCGCTCCCAGTCGGCGTAGTCGCCGGAGGTGACGGCCTGGTGCAGGGTGCGCACCATGTCCGGGTTGTAGGCGTGGTACTCGCCGCCGTGCACGTACTTGAGCAGGCCACCCTGAGGCACCGGCTTGCGCGGGTTCCAGGCATCGCGCATGAGACGCTTCTGGTCTTCTTCCAGGTCGGTGAAGTTCATGCCCTGGATGCGCGAGGTAGTGCCGCGGAAGCACAGCTCGACCACCTCGTCGTGCAGGCCGACGATCTCGAACAGCTGCGCGCCGCGGTAGCTGGCGATGGTGGAGATGCCCATCTTCGACAGGATCTTGAGCAGCCCCTTGCCCACGCCCTTCACATAGGCGTCGCAGAGTTCCTCGCTGGTCTTGCCCTTGAGTTCGCCGGTGCGGGTCATGTCGTGCAGGGATTCGTAGGCCAGCCAGGGGTAGACGGCCGTGGCGCCATAGCCGATGAGGCAGGCGAAGTGGTGCGAGTCGCGCGCGGTGGCGGTCTCCACCAGGAGGTTGGCCTGGGTGCGCAGGCCGGCCCGGATCAGGCCATGGTGTACCGCCCCGGTGGCCAGCAGGGCATGTACCGGCATGCGGTCGGGGGCGATGTCGCGATCCGACAGCACCAGCAGCACGGCGCCCTCGCGCACCGCCTGCATCGCCTCGTCGCAGATGGCGCGCACCGCGGCTTCCAGTCCAGTATCGGCCGGCACGTTGAGCGAGATGCGGTGTACGCGGTATTCGTCGTCGTCCAGGGCCGTTATCTCGCGGAACACGGCCTCCGACAGCACAGGCGTGCTCAGCACCACGCGGCGGGCATGGTCCTCGGTCTCCTCGAAGGCGTTGCGCTCGCGCCCGAGGCAGGTCTCCAGCGACATCACGATGTTCTCGCGGATCGGGTCGATGGGCGGATTGGTGACCTGGGCGAACTGCTGGCGGAAGCTGTCGTAGGGCGAGCGCACCAGGCGCGAGAGCACCGGCATTGGGGTGTCGTCCCCCATCGAGCCGACCGCCTCCATGCCCGCCTCGGCAGTGACCCGCAGAACCTGGTCCCGCTCCTCGAAGCTGACATTGAACAGCTTCTCGGCGACTTGTACCCGATCCAGCGGCAGGGAGTCGCTGGTCAGCGGGGCACCGCCGAGCGGCGTGCTGATGCGGTGGCAGTGGCGGTCCAGCCACTTGCGGTAGGGCTGGCGCGCCTTGAGGCGGGCGTCGATGTCGGCCGGCCGGATCAGTTCGCCGGTCTCCAGGTCCACCGCCAGCATCTCGCCGGGCTTGACGCGGCCCTTGGCCACCACCTCCTCGGGGGTGTAGTCGTAGACGCCGATCTCCGAGGCCAAGGTGATGATGCGGTCGCGGGTAATGACCCAGCGTGCCGGGCGCAGGCCGTTGCGGTCCAGGGTACAGGCGGCGTGGCGGCCGTCGGTGAGGACGATGCCGGCGGGGCCGTCCCAGGGCTCCATGTGCATGGAGTTGTATTCGTAGAAGGCGCGCAGGTCAGGGTCGATGTGCTCGATGTTCTGCCACGCGGGCGGAATCAGCAGGCGCATGGCGCGGAACAGGTCCACGCCGCCCGCCAGCAGTACCTCGAGCATGTTGTCCAGGCTGGAGGAATCCGAGCCCTCCATGTTGACCAGCGGCAGCAGCTCGGCGAGATCGGGCAGCTCGGGCGACTTCAGGGTGTGGGCGCGGGCCTCGGCCCAGTTGCGGTTGCCGCGGATGGTGTTGATCTCGCCGTTGTGGGCCAGGAAGCGGAACGGCTGCGCCAGGCGCCACTGCGGCAGGGTGTTGGTGGAGAAGCGCTGATGGAACACGCACAGGGCGCTCTCCAGGGACGCGTCGTTGAGGTCCGGGTAGAACACCGGCAGATATTCCGGCATCACCAGCCCCTTGTAGGAGATGGTGCGGCTGGAGAGGCTGGAGACATAGAAGTGGGCGTCGTCGGCGCGCGCGATCTCGGCCCGGCGACGGGCAACGAACAGGTGACGCTCGAGCGCTGCCTCGTCCATGCCCTGCGGGGCGTTGACGAAGCACTGCGCGATGTGCGGCAGGCTGGCCAGGGCCTCCTCGCCGCAGGCCGAGGTGTCGAGCGGCACCTCGCGCCAGCCGGCTACCGTGAGGCCTTCCCGCTCGAGTTCGGCCTCCAGGGTGGCGCGGCTGGTCTCGATGGCCTGCGGGTCCATGAACACCATGCCCACGGCGTACAGGGGGCCCAGCTCGATGCCGCATTCCTCGGCACGCGCGCGCAGGAAGGCATCGGGTTTCTTCAGCAGCAGGCCGCAGCCGTCGCCGCTCTTGCCGTCGGCGGCCACCGCGCCGCGGTGGGTGAGGCGGGCCAGGGCATCGATGGCCGTCCGCACCAGGCGGTGGCTGGGCTGGTTGTCCATCTGCGCGATGAGGCCAAAGCCGCAGTTGTCGCGCTCGAATTCGGGGCGATACAGGCCCTGTTGCTGCTGTTGTGAAACCTTCATCTGTCAGGATTCTCCAGTCCGAACGACGGATGGGCGCGAACACGCCGCGCCGGGACAAAAGGGGAGACATTATAGGGCCCGGGGCGAGGGCAGGCAATTTGCCCTACTGGGCGTAGATCAGGTCCTGGATGTCCTTGAGGGGGCGGATTGAGATCGATCCCGTATTGGGTCGATACTTAATCTCATTCCCAGACACTTGGGCACAGTCTCGAAGCGGCGCTCGCCGCTGCCGCCGGCAAGCTCGGGCAGGGCGAAGCGGTAGCGGATGCCCAGGTGGCTGACGCCGTCCTCGTCCAACAAGGGCTGCCACTCGAGCAGGCGGAGCTGATACTGGGCGCCGACGGTCCAGGATTCCATGACCACGCTGACTGTCATCCCTTGGCCTGCAATCATCCACCTGCACGCCTGGCGGCCTCTGCCTCGGCGGCATTGGCGGTATCCTCGTGGGTTTCCATCGCCGGTTCCCTGCCTGCCTCCTGCGCCATCTCCTCGGCGCGCAGCCAGACGGGCTCGCCATCCCCTACCCCGGAGGGCTGCCAGCCCATCGCCAGTGCCCGCTCGCGGCTGTAGCCCCAGGGGAAGGTCGTCGCCGCCGCCCGGGCGCGTGTGCGCAGGCGCACGGCCAGATCCCGGTCCATGCCGCGCCAGAAGGTTTTGGGGCGGCCGCTTTGGCGGTCGTGTTCGGCAGTGGTGGGATCCAGATGCCGGTAGGGCTCCAGATCGGGCAGTTCGGGCAAAGGGTAGGCCGTGTCCATGAACTGCTGCAGCCGCTCCCAGGCCAGCTCGGCCTTCCAGTAGTCGAAGTGCCCGCCCGGCTCCATCACGAAGGTATTCGTCTTGCGATGATAAAGAAGCAGATGAAAGGTAAGCTGGAACGAGGCTCCGCCCATGCTGCGGATCGCGGGCTCGAACTCCCGGAAAGGCAGCCGGTAGCGTCTGAACCGGCGACTGAACTCCACCATGCCGGTGCAGCGGTCGAATACAGTGTTGTTTTTTTCTTTGACCCAATTCCGGCGAAGCGCCAAACGCGAAAGTTTATAAAGAGCGATTGGTGCAACAACGGCGTATCCAATAACACTCAGCCAAACAACAACATCAAAAGTCCCATAAAGTATAGAAAACAAAGATATTATTGTTGTAATAATTCCTCCAAAAGAAAAAAAAACCATTATCTTCCCAAACATATCTAAAAATGCTCGCGGGTTAGTCATAGGCCTCCACAAGATCTGTCTGTGATTGGGCCGACCCCAAATCTCTCTGGCTTCTTCGCTGTCCTCCTCCATGAAGTCGATGACCCGCTCGTCGAGGTCGGCCAGATATTCGCGGCACTGCAATCCGCGGCCCAGGATGGCGCGCTTGTGCACCTCGCGTTCAAGGAA
>JALWNJ010000119.1 GCA_026995955.1 Gammaproteobacteria bacterium | reverse complement strand
GGCCGCGGCGACCCGATGCACGATGGCCGATTCCCCGCTGCTGCGGCAGATCTCGCGACAGGCCTGGTACAGCTCTCCGTCCGGGTGCTGGCGTGGCACGCAGCGCAGGATCAGTTCGCCCAGCAGCATCAGCCACATCGCGGCTGCCGGTGGTGGCAGGCTGCCGCCCATCGGCTCCACGCCGCGGATCTGGCGCAGGTCGCCGCGGCCCGCAAAGCAGATGACATGCCGGCTCCAGGGCTGCAGGCCCGCGGCGCGGCGTTTCAGACCACGGCCGATGCCGCTGATGCGGCCGTGTTCCGCAGTCATGAAATCGAGCATCAGCGAGGATTCGCGGAAGGGGCGTGCATGGATCAGCACCGCCTCGTCACTGACCATTGCCATCACTGCTCGATACCGATTTCCCGCAGGCTCCTGAGATCGTCCTGCCAGTCCTTGCGCACCTTGACCCAGAGCTGCAGGTGCACCTTCTTGCCCAGCAGGTTCTCGATGTCCTGTCGGGCGCGGATGCCGATTTCCTTGATGAGACGACCGCCGCTTCCGATGATGATCTTCTTGTGACTCTTGCGCTCCACCCAGATCAGGGCATCGATGTGTACCAGGTCGCCACGATCCTCGTAGCGTTCGATGTGCACCGCGGTCGAATAGGGGACTTCGCGGTTGGTGAGGACGAAGATCTTCTCCCGGATCAGCTCCGCGATGATGAACTTCAGGCTCTTGTCGGTCACCTCGTCTTCCGGGAACAGGAAGGAGCCTTCCGGGAGGTGCCGGATCAGGGCCTCGGCAACCGCCTGCAGGTTGTCTCCACGCAGGGCCGACAGGGGCACGATGTCATCGGTACCGAAGCGTTCGCGCAACTCGGCGATCATGGGCAGCAGTTGCCGGCGATCCTTCATGCGGTCGACCTTGTTCAGCAGCAGCACCACCGGTCGTCCCGACTCCCGCACCTGCTGGAGAACGAAGTCGTCGTCGGGCGTCCAGCGGGTGGCATCGACCATTACCGCCAGCACATCGGCATCCTGCATGCTGCCGATGGCCACCGTGTTCATGGCCCGGTTGATGAGGTGGGGCTGGCGGGTGTGCAGGCCCGGCAGGTCGATGAATACCAGCTGCTCGCAGCGGCGGGTGACGATGCCAAGGATGCGGTGCCGGGTGGTCTGCGGGCGCGACGAGGTGGCCACGATCTTCTGTCCCACCAGGGCATTGAGCAGGGTGGACTTGCCCACATTGGGCCGCCCGACCAGAGCAACGAAACCGCTGCGGGTGGTATCGCACTCGGGGCGTGCCTCATCCATTGCGTTCGATCTCCTTCAGCAGGCGCTCGGCCGCCTGCTGCTCCGCCTTCTTGCGACTGCTGCCCTGCCCCTCGGCATGCAGCCCCAGATCGGGGATCTCTCCCCGTACCAGAAACAGCTGGTCATGTGCCTTGCCACTGGTGTGCACGAGCTGATAGCCAGGCGGCGGCATGCCACGACCCTGAAGGTACTCCTGCAGGCGGCTCTTGGGGTCCTTCATCCGGTCCAGGCTGGGCAGATCTTCCAGCAGTTCGCCATAGAGATCGCGCACGAAACGGCGCGCCGTTTCGAAGCCCAGCACGCGATAGACCGCGGCAATGATGGCCTCGACGGCATCGGCAAGGATGGACTCGCGCCGGTGACCACCGCTCTTCATCTCGCCCTGACCCAGCCGAATCCAGTCGCCAAGCCCCATTTCCTGCGCCAGGGCAGCCAGGGTATCCCGGTTGACGAGGTTGGCCCGCAGCCGGCTCAGCACCCCCTCGCTGGCCTCGGGCAATCTGTCGAACAGTGCCTCGGCGACGATCATGTTGAGCAGCCCGTCGCCCAGAAACTCGAGCCTTTCGTTGTTGCGCCGGCTCGCACTCCGGTGGGTCAGCGCCTCCACCATCAATGGATGATCGGGGGCCATGCCCGCAGGCAGGATGTCGGGAAAACGCTTCATTCCCCTCCGCCGCGCAGCGGGGCAATGTGCTCGAACTTGACGACCACATCCACATTGCCGACCAGGGGTTTCCTGACCTCGTACTTCAGGTGCAGGCGCACACCGCCGGAGTCCTGGCGCTCGTACTTGATGTCACGGGGCTTTACGGTCTGGACCGAGTTCACGTCCAGCCGCTTGCCGATGGTGGTCATGATGTAGCTTCTCGACTTCTTGTCCACGGCGGGCATGTTCGCCACCTCGTCGATCACGGTGCGAACCGTCCAGTACTCCAAGTACACCGGAAACAGCTTGAGCGCGACAATGGCCAGGAATCCCGCCAGACCGGCCACGATCAGCCAGCCGACCAGACTCAGACCCCGTTGATGATGCATCGATTTCATCGTCCCCCTCCCCTAATGGATGATGGTGCCGACCCTGGAAAGATCCATGAAGCCCCGGCCGAAGTCCCAGTTGAACCAGATCAGCATGGCCTTGCCGACCAGGTTGCGCTCCGGTACCACGCCCCAGAAGCGGCTGTCGTTGCTGTTGTCCCGGTTGTCCCCCATGACGAAGTAGCTCCCCTCGGGGATGACGTATTCGGCATCGAAGCCCGGGCGCAGCCGGTTGATGAGTATCTTGTGTTTCACCTCCGGCAGATCCTCCTCGAGCATCCACTCCCCGGGCCGTGCCTGGCGTGGATCGATCTGGCCATAGGGGCCGATCGGTTTCTGCGGAACGGGCTTGCCGTTGATGAACAGTTGCTTGTCGATGTAGGCCACATGGTCTCCGGGTACGCCGATCACCCGTTTAATGTAGTCCACATCGGGGTTGCGCGGATAGCGGAAGACAATGACATCGCCCCGTTTCGGGCGATCGCCATGCACGATCTCGGTGTGCAGCACCGGCAGTCGCAGACCATAGGCAAACTTGTTGACGAGTATGAAGTCGCCCACCAGAAGGGTCGGCATCATGGAGCCGGAAGGAATGCGGAACGGCTCGGCGACGAAGCTGCGCAGCAGGAGCACGATGATCAGGACCGGGAAGAAGGACTTGGAATACTCCACGAACCAGGGTTCCGGCAGCGCCGCTTCGTCACCCGCGGCTGCCCTGCGCCGCGGCGCGAGCAGAAACCGATCCAGCAGCCAGACCAGCCCCGTGACCGCCGAGCCGATGACCAGTATCAGTTCCAGATCCATGCGGGTCCCCTTCTACTTGTCCACCCGCAGCACGGCCAGGAAGGCCTCCTGCGGGATCTCCACCTTGCCGACCTGCTTCATGCGCTTCTTGCCGGCCTTTTGCTTCTCCAGCAGCTTCTTCTTGCGCGTGATGTCGCCACCATAGCACTTTGCGGTCACGTTCTTGCGCAGGGCCTTGACCGTACTGCGGGCGATGATGTGGGTACCGATGGCCGCCTGGATCGCCACCTCGAACATCTGGCGGGGAATGATCTCCTTCATGCGCTCCACCAGCTCGCGGCCCCGCTGCTGGGCAAAGTCGCGGTGCACGATGACCGAAAGGGCATCGACGCGCTCGCCGTTGATGAGTACATCGACCTTGACCAGGGGCGCGGGCTGGAAACGCGCCAGATGGTAATCGAAGGAGGCGTAGCCCCGACTGACGGACTTGAGCCGATCAAAGAAGTCCAGCACCACCTCCGACAGCGGCAGTTCGAATTCCAGCTGCACCTGGTTGCCCAGATAGTGCATCTGCTTCTGCACGCCGCGCTTCTCGATGCACAGGCCGATGACATTGCCGACGAAGTTCTGCGGCACCAGGATGGTGGCGTGGATGATGGGTTCCCGGATCTCGGCGATCTGGTTCACCGGCGGCAGCTCGCTGGGGTTGTGGATCTCGATTACCTCCCCCCTGGTCGTCTCCACCTCGTAGATGACGGTGGGCGCGGTGGTGATGAGATCGAGATCGTACTCCCGCTCCAGCCGCTCCTGGATGATCTCCATGTGCAGCATGCCCAGAAAGCCGCAACGAAAGCCGAAGCCCAGCGCCTGCGAGGTCTCCGGCTCGAACTTGAGCGAGGCATCGTTGAGGCTGAGCTTCTGCAACGCCTCGCGCAGATCCTCGTAGTCGTCGGAACTGACCGGATACAGCCCCGCGAACACCCGCGGCTGCACCTCCTGGAAGCCTGGCAGCGGTTCGGCCGCGGGCCGATCCACATGGGTGAAGGTGTCCCCCACCTTGGCGCCGCCGATGTCCTTGATGCCAGCGATGACATAGCCGACATCGCCGGCGGCAAGCTCGTCCCGCTCCTCGGCATGGGGCGTGAACACGCCAACCTTGTCCACCTGGTACTGGCGCCCCACCGACATGGCTAGGATACGGTCGCGCTTGCGCATGCGGCCTTGCACCACCCGTACCAGCGCCACCACGCCAAGGTAGTTGTCGAACCAGGAATCGATGATCAGCGCCTGCAATGGCGCCTCCTCGTCGCCCTCGGGAGGCGGGATGCGCGTGACGATGGCCTCCAACAGTTCGTCGACGCCCTCGCCGGTCTTGGCGCTGACGCGCAGCGCGTCTTCCGCCTCGATGCCGATGATCTCCTCGATCTCGTGGATGACCCGCTCCGGGTCGGCCGAGGGCAGATCGATCTTGTTCAGGACCGGTACCACTTCCAGCCCCTGGTCGATGGCGGTGTAGCAGTTGGCTACGCTCTGCGCCTCCACCCCCTGCGAGGCATCGACCACCAGCAATGCCCCCTCGCAGGCCGACAGCGATCGAGAGACCTCGTAGGAGAAGTCCACATGCCCGGGCGTGTCGATGATGTTGAAGGTGTAGGTCTCGCCGTCACGGGCGATGTACTGCAGGGTGACGCTCTGCGCCTTGATGGTGATGCCGCGCTCGCGCTCCAGGTCCATGGAGTCGAGCACCTGATCCTCCATCTCGCGCTCGGAGAGACCACCGCAGCGCTGAATCAGACGGTCGGCCAGCGTCGACTTGCCGTGGTCGATGTGCGCGATGATGGAAAAGTTGCGGATGTGGCGCATCCTGTCAGACATGCGGGCGTATCACCTGGGCCATGCGTTCGGGTTCAAAGAAATACTGGAGAACCAGCCGGTCCTCCAGCATCAGTAGCGGAATCTCGGCATTATATCGTCTGCGCAGGTCCTCGTCGCCATCGATGTCGATCACCTGCAGGGGCTGATCGGGCGCATGTGTGCCCAGCCAGGCACGCAACGCCTGCTCGAAATCGGTGCACAGATGGCAGCCGCGACGGGAATAGAGCCGCAGCGCCGGACGCGCCATCAGGGCTTGCGCAAGGCCAGGAACACCGGCCCGCTCTCGCGCTGCACCAGCAGTGCGACGGCCTGCCCCGAGGGCAGCCGCCCGAGATGGTGCCGCAGATCCTCCACCCCCTTCACCGGCCGATTGGCCAGCATGACAATGACATCCCCGGCCTCGATGCCGGCATGGCGGGCCGGCTCGCCCGTGACCGCCGTCACCAGCACGCCGTGCTCGACCCCGAGCGCCCTGGCCCGTTCGGCCGGCAGCGGTGCGAGCTCCATGCCCAGCAGACTGGAGGCGGCCGGCTTGTCCGGCGCGCCCTGCGTCGCTGCGGCCTGCTTCGGCTCGGCCGGCAGCTCCTCGATGCGCACTGCAAGCTCAAGCCGCTTGCCGTTGCGCAGGACAGTCAGTCGGGCACGACTTCCGACCGGCGTGGCGCCCACCAGCGGCGGCAGCTCGGCGGAATGCAGGATGGGCTCACCGTTGTACTCGATGATGATGTCGCCCACCCGAAGACCGGCCTTCTGCGCCGGGCTGGCCTTCATCACCTGCGCCACCAGTGCCCCGCGCGGCTGCTTCATGCCGAAGGAGTCGGCCAGTTCGCGCGTGACCTCCTGGATGTAGACCCCAAGCCAGCCGCGGCTGACGCGCCCCTTCTCGCGCAATTGGCGCACCACGCTCATCGCAGTGTCGATGGGAATGGCAAACGAGAGGCCCATGTAGCCGCCGGTCTGGCTGTAGATCTGGGAGTTGATGCCGACGACCTCGCCGTCCAGATTGAACAGGGGGCCGCCCGAATTGCCCGGATTGATGGCGACATCGGTCTGGATGAACGGCACGTAGTTCTCGTTCGGCAGGCTGCGCCGCTTGGCGCTGACGATGCCGGCCGTAGCCGAGTGCTCGAAACCGAAGGGCGAACCGATGGCCAGCACCCATTCGCCCACCTTGAGGTCGGCCGACCGGCCGATGCGTACCCTGGGCAGGTGGTCGGCATCGATC
>JALWNJ010000118.1 GCA_026995955.1 Gammaproteobacteria bacterium | reverse complement strand
ACCGGCACAAGAAGAAGGGAACCCACCGATGCCTGACTCCGCCCACGGCACCCTGTTCATCGTCTCCGCCCCCTCCGGCGCCGGCAAGACCTCGCTGGTGCGCGCCCTGATCGCGCAGATGCCGGATCTGGAACTGTCCGTGTCCCACACCACCCGCCCTATGCGTCCTGGCGAGACCGACGGCGTGGACTACCACTTCGTCGACACCGACACCTTCCGGGCGATGGTGGCGCGCGGCGAGTTCCTCGAGCACGCTCAGGTGTTCGACAACCATTACGGTACCGCGCTCAGCAGCGTGGAGCAGCAGCTCGCCGCCGGCCACGATGTCATTCTGGAGATCGACTGGCAGGGCGCCGCCCAGGTGCGCGAGCGGATGCCGCAAAGCCGTTCCATCTTCATCCTGCCGCCCTCGCTGCAGGCGCTGGAAGAGCGCCTGCGCGGTCGCGGCCAGGATCCGGAGGAGGTCATCCAGCGCCGCATGCGCGACGCCCGCAACGAGATGTCGCACTATCACGAGTTCGACTTCGTGGTCATCAACGACGTGTTCGAGGAGGCCCTGGGCCAGCTGCGCTGCATCGTGCAGAGCGACCGCCAGCGCCTGCCCCGGGTGCAGGCCCGCCACGGCGCGCTGATCGCCGAACTGCTGGCCGAACCCGGTTCCTGAAGCCGGCGCTTTCGGGTACACTGTCAGGTTCGCAGAAATCAATCATCCGAAGAGACCGACATGGCACGCGTTACCGTAGAAGACAGCCTCGAACACGTGGACAACCGCTTCCAGCTCGTCCTGCTGGCCAGCAAGCGCGCCCGCGACATCGCCATGGGCATGGAACCGCTGGTGGACTGGGACAACGACAAGCCCACGGTGGTGGCCCTGCGCGAGATCGCCGAGGGCAAGATCGACCGCAGCTACCTCGACCGCAAGCCCGAGGAGGAGATCTTCGGCGAGTGGGTGGACGAGGAAGAGGACCAGGTAGTGGTGGTCGAGACCGCCGCCGAGGCGTCCGCAGCCGACGCTCGGGCCGAGGCGGACACCGACAGCAGCACGGACGCGGCACCCGCCGGGGAGGACTGATCCCGGCCATGTCCGCGCGCCCCGCAGCCCACCGCGCCCCGCGGGGCGCCGGCCGCCGCTGACATGGCCGACAACGGCGGCCAGGGCGGCCTGAACTCGCGGCCGGATTCCACCCGCTTCCTGGCCAGCGACCTCTGCGCCATCCTCGAGACCTACCTCGAGCCGGACCAGATCCGCGAGGTCTATCGCGCCTACCTGTTCGGCGCCGAGGCCCACGAGGGGCAGACCCGCATGACGGGCGAGCCCTACATCTACCATCCGCTGGCGGTGGCCAAGATCATGGCCGAGATGCGGATGGACCACAACAGCATCATCGCCGCCATCCTGCACGATGTCATCGAGGACACCGGCATCCCCAAGGCACGCATCGAGGCCGAGTTCGGCCACGAGGTGGCGGAACTGGTGGACGGCGTCAGCAAGCTGACCCACCTCAAGTTCGAGTCGAAGGCCGAGGCGCAGGCGGAGAACTTCCGCAAGATGATGCTGGCCATGACCAGCGACCTGCGCGTGATCCTGGTCAAGCTCGCCGACCGCCTGCACAACATGCGCACGCTGGGCGTGATGCGCCCCGAGAAGCGCCGCCGCATCGCCCGCGAGACGCTGGAGATCTACGCCCCCATCGCCCAGCGCCTGGGCATGAACAGCATGCGCCGCGAGCTGGAGCTGCTCGGCTTCGAGGCCATGTACCCGTGCCGCTACAAGGTGCTGTCCGAGGCCGTGCGCAGGGCCAGCGGCAACCGCCGCGAGCCCATGCACCGCATCGAGGCCGCCATCTGCCAGCGCATGGAGGAGGCCGGCATCGAGGCGCGCATCTTCGGCCGCGAGAAGAACCTCTACAGCATCTACCGCAAGATGCGCGACAAGCACCTCTCCTTCCACGAGGTGTTCGACGTGTTCGCGCTGCGCATCGTGGTGGAGAGCGTGGACACCTGCTACCGCTGCCTGGGCATCGTGCACAACCTCTACAAGCCGGTGCCGGGCAAGTTCAAGGACTACATCGCCATCCCCAAGGCCAACGGCTACCAGTCGCTGCACACCGTACTGTTCGGCCCCAACGGCATCCCCATCGAGGTGCAGATCCGCACCCGCGAGATGGACCGCGTGGCCGAGAGCGGCATCGCCGCCCACTGGCTGTACAAGACCGGCGACCAGCACAGCAAGAGCGCCCAGGCGCGCGCCCGCGAGTGGCTCAAGGGCATCCTCGAGATGCAGAAGAGCGCCGGCAACTCGCTGGAGTTCCTCGAGCACGTCAAGGCCGACCTGTTCCCGGACGAGATCTATGTCTTCACCCCGCAGGGCGACATCATGGAGCTGCCGCGCGGCGCCACCGCGGTGGACTTCGCCTACGCCGTGCACACCGACATCGGCAACAGTTGCGTGGCGGCCAAGATCGACCGCCGCCTGTCGCCGCTGTCGCGCCCGTTGCAGAGCGGCCAGACGGTGGAGATCATCACCGCCCCCGGCGGCACCCCCAACCCGGCCTGGCTCGACTTCGTGGTCACCGCCAAGGCGCGTTCCAACATCCGTCACTACCTCAAGCAGCTGCGCGCCGGCGAGGCGGTCAAGCTCGGCCGCCGCCTGCTCGACAAGGCCCTCGACGCCTACCGCCTGAAGTACGAGCAGGTGCCGCCCGAACGCCTGCGGCACCTGCTCGAGGAGCTGGGGCTGGAGGACGAAGAGGCCCTGCTGCGCGACATCGGCCTCGGCAACCGCGTGCCGGCCCTGGTGGCGCGGCGCCTGGCGGGCCTCGACGAGGAGGGCGCCGAGGGCTCGCGCCTGGTGCCGCTCGCCATCCGCGGCACCGAGGGCATGGTGCTGTCCTACGCCAAGTGCTGCCACCCGATCCCGGGCGACCCCATCATCGGCATCCTCACCCGCGGCCGCGGCATGGTCATCCACCGCGAGGACTGCCCCAATGTGGTCGAGGTGCGTACCCAGCCCGACCAGTGGCTGCCGGTGCAATGGGCCGACGAGGTGCAGGGCGACTTCCCGGTCACCATCCGCCTGCAGACCCAGAACCACCGCGGCGTGCTGGCACGGCTGGCGGCCGAGATCGCCGACGAGGACTCCAACATCGAGAATGTCACCTTCGAGGAGAAGGACAGCCAGACCACCACCATCACCTTCACCCTCACGGTGCAGGGCCGCGACCACCTGGCGCGCATCATGCGCCGCCTGCGCAAGATCCCCGAGGTGATTCGCCTGCAGCGCGTGCGCGGCTGATACAATCGGCGCCATCCCGACCACCGCACGGAGAACCGCACATGGCACGCGAAATCATCGTCACCGACCGCGCCCCCCGGGCCATCGGCACCTACTCCCAGGCCGTCCGCGTGGGCGACACCGTCTGGCTCTCGGGCCAGATCCCGCTCGACCCGGAAAGCATGGAACTGGTCGAGGGCGACATCGAGACCCAGATCCGCCGCGTGTTCGACAACCTCGCCGCCGTGGCCGAGGCCGCCGGCGGCAGCCTCGCCGATGTGGTCAAGCTCAATGTGTTCCTCGTCGACCTCGCCCACTTCCCCATCGTCAACCAGGTGATGGCCGACTACTTCGACGAGCCCTACCCGGCCCGCGCCGCCATCGGCGTCGCCGCCCTGCCCAAGGGCGCCCAGGTGGAGATGGACGCGGTGCTGGCCCTGGGCAGCGGTGCCTGACAGCCGCCGCCGGTTCAGGGAGGAACCATGACCGCCGTCACCGAGCTGCGCGGCGTCGGGCCGAAGCTGGCCGAGCGGCTGGCCCGGCTCGGCATCCACCGCGTCGAGGACCTGCTGTTCCACCTGCCGCTGCGCTACCAGGACCGCACCCGCGTGGTGCCGCTGGGCAGCCTGCAGCCCGGCATGGAGGCCCTGATCGAGGGCGAGATCGACCATGTCGAGGTGGTGCATCGCCGCCGCCGCGCCCTGCTGGCCCATGTCTCCGACGGCACCGGCCGCATCCTGCTGCGCTTCTTCCACTTCTCGCGCGCCCAGCACGACGGCCTGGCGCGCAAGGGGCGCATCCGCTGCTTCGGCGAGGCGCGGCGCGGCCCCGCCACGCTGGAGATGGTGCACCCGGAATACAGCCTGCTCGACCACCAGAAGGCCCTGACCCGGGTCGAGGAATCGCTGCATCCCATCTACCCCACCACCGAGGGCATCAGCCAGAAGGTCTGGTACGGCCTCACCGGCCAGGCGCTCGATTACCTGGACAAGCTGCCCGACCTGCTGCCGGAGGCGCTGGCCCGCGCCCACGGCCTGCCGAGCCTGCACGAGGCGCTGCGCCTGGTGCACCGCCCGCCGCCCGAGATCGCCCCCGCCGAACTGCTGGAAGGCCGCCACCCGGCGCAGCGCCGGCTGGCCTTCGAGGAGCTGCTGGCGCATCACCTGAGCCTGGCGCGACTCCGACAGCGCAAGCAGGCCGTCGCCGCACCGCCGCTGCCGGGCGAGCCGGCGCTGGCGCAGGCCTTCCTCGAGGCCCTGCCGTTCCGCCTCACCGCCGCCCAGCGGCGGGTGGTGGAGGAGATCCGCGCCGACCTGGCCCGGCCGCGCCCCATGCTGCGCCTGGTACAGGGCGATGTCGGCTCGGGCAAGACCGTGGTCGCCGCCCTGGCCGTGCTGCAGGCGGTGGCCGCCGGCCTCCTGTTTGAGGATACGGCGACCACCGAGATTCTCGCCGAGCAGCACTTCCTCAAGTTCGACGAGTGGTTCACCCCGCTCGGCCTGCGCGTGGCCTGGCTCTCCGGCAGCCAGAAGGCCGCGCAGCGGCGCGAGCAGATCGCACTGCTCGCCGACGGCCGCGCCCAGGTCGCCGTCGGCACCCATGCCCTGTTCCAGGACGAGGTGCGCTTCGCCGATCTGGCCCTGGTCGTCATCGACGAACAGCACCGCTTCGGGGTACACCAGCGCATGGCGCTGCGCGACAAGGGCGCCGACGGCGCGCGCCAGCCGCACCAGCTCATCATGACCGCCACCCCCATCCCCCGCACCCTGGCGATGACCGCCTACGCCGATCTCGACCTGTCGGTAATCGACGAGCTGCCGCCGGGACGCAGCCCGGTGCGCACCGTCGCCCTCCCCGACAGCCGCCGCGCCGAGGTGGTCGAGCGCATCGCCCGCGCCTGCGCCGAGGGCCGCCAGGCCTACTGGGTGTGCACCCTCGTCGAGGACAGCGAGGTGCTGCAGTGCGAGGCCGCCGAGGCCACCTGGGCCAGCCTCTCCGAGGCCCTGCCGGGGGTGCGCGTGGGGCTGGTGCACGGACGCATGAAGGCGGCCGAGAAGGAGGCCACCATGCAGGCCTTCAAGGCCGGCGACATCGACCTGCTGGTGGCCACCACCGTGATCGAGGTCGGCGTCGACGTGCCCAACGCCTCGCTGATGGTGATCGAGAACGCCGAGCGCCTCGGCCTGTCCCAGCTGCACCAGCTGCGCGGCCGGGTCGGCCGCGGGCAGGTGGAGAGCGCCTGCGTGCTGATGTACCACCCGCCGCTGTCCGACACCGCCCGCCAGCGCCTCGACGCCCTGCGCCGCACCACCGACGGCTTCGAGATCGCCCGCATCGACCTCGCGCTGCGCGGCCCCGGCGAGGTGCTCGGCACCCGCCAGACCGGCAGCCTGCAGTTCCGCATCGCCGACCTGGAGCGCGACGCCGACCTCGTGCCCGAGGTGCAGCAGGCCGCCCGCCGCCTGGTGGCCGAGGCCCCGGCCCAGGCCGAAGCCCTGATCCAGCGCTGGCTGGGCCAGGCCGAGGACTACGGCCAGGTGGGCTGAGCCGTTCACATTCCCCCGCCCGAACGCTACAATGCGCCCGAACCAAGCCAGGGAGGCCCGCATGAACAGGGATCCGTTCTCGATCTTCAGCAAACCCCTCGAGCTGCCGCAAGCGTCGGCAACGCCCCTCGCCCCCGAGCCCGAACCGGCGCCTCGTGGCGAGCCGCTGCGCCCCGAACGCGACCCCTTCGACCTGCTGTTGCAGCTCCGCCCCCATTACAGCGACTGGCTGCGCATCCCCGCCGACGAACTGCACCGAAGCTGGCGTCCGGGCCCCGGCGAACAGCTGTTCGTGCAGGAAGGGCGCGACTGGGTCGCCGCCGACAGCCTGCTGTTCGTCGAGCCCGACCGGCCGTACATTGCGCCGCGCAAAAAGG
>JALWNJ010000117.1 GCA_026995955.1 Gammaproteobacteria bacterium | reverse complement strand
CCAGGCCGGCACTCATGGCGATCGGGTTGCCGGACAGGGTGCCGGCCTGGTACACCGGGCCCAGCGGCGCCAGCTGCTCCATGATCTCGCGCTTGCCGCCGAAGGCGCCCACCGGCATGCCGCCGCCGATGACCTTGCCCAGTGTGGTGAGGTCCGGGGTGATGCCGTAGACGCTCTGCGCGCCGCCCAGGGCGACGCGGAAGCCGGTCATCACCTCGTCGAAGATCAGCACCGAGCCGTGCGCGTCGCAGACCTCGCGCAGGGTCTCGAGGAAGCCCTCGGCCGGCGGGATGCAGTTCATGTTGCCGGCCACCGGCTCGACGATGATGCAGGCGATCTGGTCGCCCAGTTCGTCGAACACGCGGCGCACCTCGTCGCTGTCGTTGTAGGTGAGGGTCAGGGTGTGCTCGGCCAGCGAGGCAGGCACGCCCGGCGAGCTGGGCACACCCAGGGTCAGGGCCCCGGAACCGGCCTTCACCAGCAGCGAGTCGCCATGGCCGTGGTAGCAGCCCTCGAACTTCACGATCTTGTCGCGCCCGGTGTGGCCGCGCGCCAGGCGGATGGCGCTCATGGTGGCCTCGGTGCCCGAGCTGACCATGCGCACCATCTCCATGCTCGGCAGGATCTCGCAGATGCGGTCGGCCATGCGTGTCTCGATCTCGGTGGGCGCGCCGTAGCTCAGGCCGCGCGGGGCGGCCTCGATCACCGCCTCGATCACCTTCGGATGCGCGTGGCCGGCGATCATCGGCCCCCAGGAACCGACATAGTCGATGTAGCGCCGGCCCTCGACATCGTACAGATAGGCGCCCTCGGCATGGTCGACGAACACCGGGTCGCCACCGACGCCCTTGAAGGCCCGCACCGGCGAGTTCACGCCGCCGGGGATGTGTCGCTGTGCCTGTTCGAAGAGTTCGTGTGAAGTGCTCATGTGTACGGATCCCGTGGCCTTGGATGTCGAGGCGGGATTGTACACGAAAGGGGATGGGGGACTGGTGCGTGACCCTCAGGCAGCAACCGTGAGATCGATGTCGAGTGCCCTTCGATCGCGTACGCCGGAGCCAGCGGTCGAACTCGGTCGTCGTCCTGACTGCGTATCCCATTGTCCAAGTGTGGCCGCCAGGCTACATCCTTGCTAGCCCAGCGGCTCCCGCTGAGGGTCAATGGTTGGTGGCTTGCGCAAACAAGGCCGCCAGCCGCCGCGCTGCCGCTTCGGGGTCGGGCTGGCCGAACAGGCCGTGGATCACGGCCAGCAGGTCGGCGCCGGCGGCAATCACCTGCCGAGCGTTGTCGGTATCGATGCCGCCGATGGCACACACCGGCAGGTCCAGCACGCGCGCCGCGCCGAGGCGTGCCAGCGGGCAGGGCGGGGCCTCGGGTTTGGTGCGTGAGGGGAACAGGCGGCCGAAGGCCAGGTAGTCGGCGCCGGCGTCGCGCAGTCGCCGTGCCCGTTGCAGGTCGTCGTGGCAGGTGACGCCGATGACCGCATCCGGCCCCAGCAGCGCGCGCGCCTCGGCCAGCGGCGCGTCGTCGCGGCCCAGGTGCACGCCGTGGGCGCCGGCGCGGTGCGCGAGTACCGGGTCGTCGTTGACGATGAGCAGGGCATCGTGTTCGCGGCACAGCGCGGCCAGCGCCCGGGCCTGTTGCAGGCGGGTGGCGTCGTCGGCCCGCTTGGCGCGGTACTGCACCAGGCGGGCGCCGCCGCGCAGCACGGCCTCGACCCGTTCCGGCAGCGCCCGCGGCGGGATCAGGTGCTCGTCGGTGATCGCGTACAGGCCGCGCAGCTCAGTTCGCGGCATCGCCGTCCTCGTCTGCCGCGGTGGCCCAGAACAGGCGGTTGGGCAGGTGCTGGTCCATGCCCAGGGCATAGCCGTGGTACAGCGCCTGCCAGGTGTACTCCTGCGCCTCGCGCGCCGCGCCGGGCACCTCCTCGCCCTGTGCCAGCAGGGCGGCGAGGGCTGCCGACAGGGTGCAGCCGGAGCCGTGGTACCTGCCCTCCAGTCGATCCCAACGGTACTGTTCCAGGCGGCGGTTGCCGCCGTAGAGGGTGTTGATCACCTGCGGCGTGTTCTCGTGGGTGCCGGTGACCAGCACGAAGTCGCAACCCTGTTCCAGCAGCGACATGGCGCAGGCCTCGAGGTTGTCGGACTGCGGCGCCAGGCGCCGCGCCTCCTGCGAGTTGGGAGTCAGCACGGTGGTCTGCGGCAGCAGCAGTTCGCGCAGGGCCTCGATCATCTCTTCGTCGGCCAGCTCGTCGCCGGCGCCGGAGGCCAGCACCGGGTCGAGTACCACCGGAATGCCGGGATAGTCTGCCAGCACCCCATGCACCGCCTCGATGTTCTCCAGGCTGCCGAGCAGGCCGATCTTGATGGCGTGCACCGGCATGTCCTCGAGCACGGCGCGGGCCTGGGCAATGACCACCTCCGGAGCGATGGGGGCGAAACCGGCCACGCGCACGGTGTCCTGCACGGTGGCCGCGGTGATGACCGGGCAGGCATGGCAGCCCATGCTGACGATGGCCTCGCCGTCGGCCTGCAGGCCGGCGCCGCCGGTGGGGTCGAGTCCGGCGATGCTCATCACCACCGGCAGGGGGGCTTGCTGGTCGTCGCTCATGGCTTTGGTTATCCTGTGCACGCGGCGGGCGTGGCATCATGATACACCCGCCGGGGCGATTGCCGCCGGATCCGGCCCCAGCCTGAGGAGTCCCGTTGATGAGCAGTTTCCAGGAACCCACCGAGCCCTTCCGCAAGTGGATGTGCGTGATCTGCGGCTTCGTCTACGACGAGGAGAAGGGACTGCCGGACGAGGGCATCCCGCCCGGCACGCGCTGGGAGGACGTGCCAGTGAACTGGGTCTGTCCCGAGTGTGGTGCCGGCAAGGACGACTTCGAGATGATCGAGATCTGAACGGGGTTTGTCGGTGAGTCTGGCACGCCCGCTGCGCGCCTTCCTGCGCACCTTTGGCGAGAGCCTGCGCGACCTGCTGCCCATCATCGGCGTCATCGCCTTCTTCCAGCTGCTGGTGCTGGGTCAGCCGATCCCGAACCTCTTCGACCTGCTGTTCGGCACCCTGCTGGTGGTGCTGGGGCTGACCTTCTTCGTCTATGGCCTGGAGATGGGGCTGTTCCCCATTGGCGAATCCCTGGCCCAGGCCTTTGCCCGCAAGGGCAGCCTGCCGTGGCTGCTGGCCTTTGCCTTTGCGCTCGGCTTCGGCACCACGGTGGCGGAGCCGGCGCTGATTGCGGTGGCCGACGAGGCGGCCGAGGTGGCGGCCGCCAACGGCAGCATCGGGGCCGGCGAGGAGGCCCAGGAACGCTATGCCCTCGGGCTGCGCCTGACGGTGGCGCTGTCGGTGGGGCTGGCCGTACTGCTAGGTGTTTACCGCATCATCCGCGGCTGGCCGTTGCATCTCATCATCATTGGTGGTTACCTGCTGGTGGTGCTGATGACGGTGTTCGCGCCGCGCGAGATCATCGGCATCGCCTATGACTCGGGCGGGGTGACCACCTCCACCATCACCGTGCCTCTGGTGACGGCCTTGGGGGTGGGGCTGGCTGCCAGCATTCGTGGGCGCAATCCGATGATCGACGGCTTCGGGCTCATCGCCCTGGCTTCGCTGACGCCGATGATCTTCGTCATGGGTTACGGGATGCTGGTGCTGTGATCGACTTTCTGATTGGTTTTCCTCATGCCCTGCTGGAGACTCTGGACGACGTGCTGCCGATTGCGGCCATCATCTTCGGTTTCCAGTTCCTGGTGATCCGCAAGCCGCTGCCCAATCCGCGTCGGGTACTGGTCGGCTTCGTCTATGTCATCCTCGGCCTGACGCTGTTCCTGGAGGGGCTGGAGCAGGCCCTGTTCCCCATCGGCGAGCTGATGGCGCGGCAGTTCACGGATCCCGAGTTCCTGTTCGGTGCCGGTGCCGTGCAGCACCTGCAGGCGCACTGGGCGGACTATGGCTGGGTCTATGCCTTTGCCTTCGCCATCGGTTTCAGCACCACCATTGCCGAGCCCTCGCTGCTGGCGGTGGCGATCAAGGCCGAGGAGATCTCGGGTGGCGCAATCTCCATCTGGGGGTTGCGCATCGCGGTGGCGCTGGGGGTGGCGATTGGCATTGCGCTCGGCACCTTCCGCATCGTCACCGGCCTGCCGCTGCACTGGTTCATCATCACCGGCTATGTCGTCGTCGTGATCCAGACGGTGTTTGCGCCGCGCATGATCGTGCCGCTGGCCTACGATTCCGGTGGCGTGACCACTTCGACCGTGACCGTGCCGCTGGTTGCCGCGCTGGGTCTTGGCCTGGCGCAGACGGTGCCGGGCCGCAATCCCATGATCGATGGCTTTGGCCTCATCGCCTTCGCCAGCCTGTTCCCCATGATGACGGTGATGGCCTATGCTCAGTTGGCGACCCTGCGCGCCCGCCTGGCCCATCGCCGCAGTCATTCGCCATCCCAAGGAGACGCCTGACATGCACTTCAAGCTGATTCTGGCCTTCGTCGACGACAAGATGACCGACAAGGTCATGGACGCTGCGCGCGAGGCCGGTGCCACCGGAGCCACGATCATCAGCAATGCGCGTGGCGAGGGCATCGAGCGCAGCAAGACCTTCTTCGGGCTGACGCTGGAGACGCAGCGCGATGTGCTGCTGTTCCTGGTCGAGGAGCATCTGAGCCGACGCATCCTGGAGACCATCAACCGCGCCGCCCGGCTCGAGGAACGACCCGGCACCGGCATCGCCATCCAGATCGACGTGGAGGACGCGGTGGGCGTGCGTCACCAGGTCGAGGAACTGACCCATGTGATCGAGGACGAGATATGAGCGAACACAAGCTGATCCGTGTGCGGGATGTCATGAAGACGCAGGTGGACATCATCGACGGCATGACCACCGTGCGCGAGGCGCTGGAGAAGATGCGCCATGTCGAAACCAAGACCCTGCTGGTGGACAAGCGCCACGAACACGACGAGTACGGCATCGTGCTGCTGTCCGACATCGCCAAGCAGGTGCTGGCCCGCGACCGTTCCCCGGACCGGGTCAATGTCTACGAGGTGATGTCCAAGCCGGTGGTCTCGGTACCGCCGGACATGGACATTCGCTACTGCGCCCGCCTGTTCGAGCGCTTTGGCCTGTCGCGGGCGCCGGTCATCGACAATGGCAAGGTGCAGGGCATCGTCAGCTACACCGACATGGTGTTGCGCGGTTTGCTCGAAGGCAGCGACTGAAACGGTCATGATTGCTACCGGGCCCACCGGAGAGGAGCAGGTCGAACTCGGGCCCGAGATGCGCGAGCAGGTGGTCTGGGAGCAGATGCGCCTGCTGCGCCGGCAGATGCCCATGCTGCTGGCCGCCGTGGTTGCCAATGCGCTGCTGCTCACGGCGGTGTTCCGCGATCATGCCCATCCCGCGGTGCTTGGCGCCTGGTTGGGGGCGGTGGTCATCCTGTCCCTGGTTCGCTGGCTTGGGCTGCGCTATTTCGACAGCGATTCCACGATGGAGCGGAACCGGCGTTTCTGGCAGTTCTTCTTCGTCCTCGGAAGCACCCTGTCCGGCCTGCTGTGGGGCGCTGCGGGAATGCTTTTCCTGCTCCCCCAGGACACGGTGCTGTTCAGCTTCCTGGTGATCCTGCTGGCCGGCATGACGGCGGGTTCGCTGGCCTCGCTCTCCGTGGTGCCCTGGGCGCACCAGGGTTACACCATCGGCACCATGTTCCCGCTGACGCTGGCGGTCATCGGCGCCGGCCGGGAATACCTTCCCGTCGCGCTGCTGTGTCTGGTCTTCATGCTCGCCATGCTGGTATTTTCCCGCGCCGTGCATCGTGCGCTGGTCGGCTACCTGATCCTGCAGTTCCGCAACCTGGAGCTGGTCAATGAACTGCGTGTGGCCAGCGAGCAGGCCGCGGCCGCCAATCTGGCCAAGAGCCGGTTCCTGGCCGCCGCCAGCCACGACCTGCGTCAGCCCCTGCATGCGCTCGGTCTGTTCCTCGATCTGCTGGGGCGCAGCGAAACGCCGGCCCAGCGCGAGGAGGCACAGGGCAAGATGCAGCGCTCGGTGGAGGCGCTGTCGCAATTGCTCGACGGCCTGCTCGATGTTTCCAGACTGGATGCCGGGCAGGTACCTGCCAGGCGTGTGCATCTGCGCATCGACGACCTGGTGGCACAGGTGATCGAGGAATACCGCGACGATGCCGAGGGGCAGGGCATGAGCATCGAGCAGATCAGCTGCGGCGAGGTGG
>JALWNJ010000116.1 GCA_026995955.1 Gammaproteobacteria bacterium | reverse complement strand
CGAAAAAGGGGCCCAAAGGCCCCTTTTCGTTCGCGCTGCCAGCGACGGAATCAGGCGGGCGAGAAGGAGGAACCGCAGCCGCAGGTGGTGACGGCGTTGGGGTTGCGGATGACGAACTGGGCACCCGCCAGCCCCTCGGTGTAGTCGATCTCGGCGCCGTTGAGGTACTGGAAGCTCATCGGATCGACCAGCAGGGTGACGCCTTCCTTCTCGACCACGGTGTCGCCCTCGTTGATGTTCTCGTCGAAGGTGAAGCCGTACTGGAAGCCGGAACAGCCCCCGCCGCTGATGAACACGCGCAGCTTGAGGTTGGGGTTGTTCTCTTCCTCGATCAGGCTCTTGACCTTGCGTGCCGCGGCCTCGGTGAAGATCAGCGGCTCGTCGGTCTGGGTCTCGGTTGCTGTCTCGCTCATGCGTCGTCTCCGGAATCTTTGCGTTGGGCCAATGGGGTCAAGCTACACCCGGCAAGGCGGGGGGTCAAGAATCCCCGCCGGCGGCTGCGGTTTTGCGTCGGCGCGGCGTGGATCCGGCGGCCCCGGCCGACGCCCCGGAGTCGCCCGTTTCCCGGGCCGGGACGGATTCATCGGCCCGTGTCTCGGCGGTCGCGCCTTCCTGCCGGCTTGGCGCGGCCTCCGGCTCGGGTTTGGCTTCTGCTCCGCCCTCGGCGTCGGGCTCGAACTCGAGTCGCGGCTTGCCACCCTCCTGGTGGATGAGATTGCCGTTGACGGTGGCCCCCATCGACATCTCGATGAGGTGGTAGTAGACATTGCCGGTGATGCGTGCGCGCGGGGCCAGCTCGCAGTGTTCGGAGGCGTACACATCCCCTTCCACGCGGCCATTGAGCACCATGTTGGGAACATGGATGTCACCGCGCACCAGTCCCTCCTCGCTGAGCACGAGAATGGAGCTGTCGTCTCCGGCCAGTACGTTTCCGATTACCTCGCCCTCGATGTGCAGGCCGCCGGTGAAGCTGAGATCGCCGGTGACGGTGGTATTGCGACCGACCAGGGTCTCGATGCGACCGGCCCCGCCGGATTTCTTGCGCTTTCCGAACAACATGTTCACGGTACTCCCGTTTGCTTGCCGGGTTGCCAGGGGAAGTCGCGTTCCGCGGCTTCGAGTTTGCCGGTGGGCTCGGCCACCACCCGCAGGATTTGCGGCGTGAAGCCTTCGGGCAGTTTCAGGTCGCCCTCCAGGCGCTGGAAATAGCGGAACGAGAAGCGCATGGCCTCGCGTCCGCCAACCTCCACCGTGGCCGGCTTGCCCTGGTGGGTGCCGATGACGCTGATTCGCGCCCGTCCCTTGGCCACCCGGCCATTGCCGCGCACCAGGGTAAGCACCACACGATAATGATATTCGCCCTTTTGTGCGCCGTTTTCCAGTGTCAGCGACTGAATGTGCAACCCGGGTCTCATTGCGGAGGGTGAGACGATGCTGCGGTAGAAGCTCAGCTCCTCCTTGAGCCGCAGGTTTTCAGCCTGGGCCTGCTCCAGCGCCTGGCGGACGGCCTCCAGCGCCTTGTGCTCGACGGCGGCCGACTGGCGCTGGTAGGCCGCATCATTGCGCAGGCTGCGGTTTTCTTCCTCCAGCCGCGCCACCTGCGCGGACAGGGATTCGATACGCCGTTGCGCCGCCAGTTCCTCGAAGCCGCTGAGACGGAAACCGAGCCGGAACAGGCCCCAGCCGAGCAGGATCACCAGGCCGATGACCACGGCCTGGATCACCAGCTTGCGCACCGGGTCGTGGTGCTCGATGCGGTAGCGGACCTTGTGCGCGGGGCGCGGTGGCAGGGGCATGGGTCAGGGCAGGAGTGCCGGCTGGTCGAGCCCCAGACGCTCGTCCAGGCCGAACATGATGTTCATGTTCTGCACCGCCTGCCCGGCCGCGCCCTTGACCAGATTGTCGATCACCGACAGCACCACCACCTGGTCGCCTCCCTGGGGCCGGTGCACGGCAATGCGACAGACATTGACGCCGCGCACGCTGCGGGTCTGCGGGTGACTGCCGGGGGGCAGCACATCGACGAAGGGCTCGTCGGCGTAGCGGGCTTCGAACAGGGCCTGCAGATCGGCGTCGGGCTGCTGCAGGCGGGCGTACAGGGTGGCATGGATACCACGGATCATCGGTGTCAGATGCGGCACGAAGGTCAGCCCCACGGGCTGGCCGGCGGCCTGCGCCAGGGTCTGGCGGATCTCGGGCAGGTGACGGTGGCCGGCGACGCCGTAGGCGTTGAAGTTCTCCTCCGCCTCGCTGAACAGGGTGGCCACCTGGGCCTTGCGCCCGGCACCGCTGACGCCGGACTTGCAGTCGGCGATGAGGTGCTCGCGATCGACCAGCCCCTCTTCGGCCACCAGGGGCAACAGGCCGAGTGCGGTGGCCGTGGGATAACACCCCGGGTTGGCCACCAGCCGCGCCTCGGCAATGGCGGCACGGTTGAGCTCGGGCAGCCCGTAGACGGCCTCGGCCAGGAGATCCGGACAGGCATGTTCAAGACCGTACCAGTCGGCCCACACCTCGGCATCGCGCAGACGGAAGTCGGCGGCCAGGTCGATGACGCGCACGCCGGTCTCGAGCAGGGGCCGCACCATCTTCATCGCCGTGCCGTTGGGCGTGGCGAAGAACACCAGGTCGCAATCGTCCAGGGGCGTCTCGTCGGGATTG
Organism: Gammaproteobacteria bacterium; assembly: GCA_026995955.1. Lineage (GTDB taxonomy): Bacteria > Pseudomonadota > Gammaproteobacteria > J044 > J044 > J044. Next base: position 3,569 of record JALWNJ010000116.1, on the reverse strand, counting down.
ACGAAATCCAGGTCATAGTGGCCGCGCAGGCTGGGGAACAGCTCGGTGAGCGGCTTGCCTGCCTCCTTGCGCGAGGTCACCGCACGCACCTCGACCTTGGGGTGCAGTGCCAGCAGGCGCAACAGCTCGACCCCGGTATACCCGGTGGCCCCAATGATTCCGACCTTGAGCATGACTGACTTCCCGGCGTGGACTTGGCTGCAGATGTTACCGCATCCCCCGGGCCCCGACGAGGGCCGTCCGGCCGCCATGCTAAGATGTGTGCCCCGCATCACCGGCAGGCCAGGAGAGATGCTGCACCACATCCGCCGGACCAGTCGTCAGTTGCTTTCGCCCGAGGGCTGGAAGATCCGGCTGATCTTCTGGTGCGGCGCGATCGTGGTGGGACTGCTCGCTACATTGCTCGCCTGGGGCGCCGAATGGGCAGGCGAGACGCATCGAGAGATCCTTGCGCAGTGGCCCTGGGCGGCCTGGCTGCTGACCCCATTGGGTCTGGGCTTCATCGCCTGGCTGACACTGCGATTCTTCCCGGGCAGCCAGGGCAGCGGCATTCCGCAATCGATCGCTGCCCTGGCCATGAGCGAACACGAAAGCCGCAGCATCCTGCTGTCGCTGCGCATCGCGGTGGGCAAGATGCTGCTGCTCGTGCTGGGCCTGCTGTGCGGCGCCTCCATCGGCCGCGAGGGGCCGACCGTGCACATCGGTGCCGCCGTCATGTTCTCGCTCGGCCGGCTGGCGCGTTTCCCCTATCACTACATGGACAAGGGCCTGATTCTGGCCGGCGGTGCCGCCGGCATCGCCGCGGCCTTCAACACCCCGCTGGCAGGCATCCTCTTTGCCATCGAGGAGCTGGGCCGCAATTTCGAGGAACGCACCAGCGGGGTGGTTCTGGTGGGCGTGTTCATGGCCGGCGTCACTGCGGTCATGCTGCAGGGCAATTATGTCTATTTCGGCACCAGCCCGGCCAAGCTGGTGCCGGAGGAGATGATTCTCCCCATCCTGGTCTGCGGCATCGGCGGCGGGCTGTTCGGCGGCCTGTTCAGCACACTGCTGATCCAGGGACAGAAGTGGCTCGCGCCCTGGCACGGGCGCTGGCCGGTACGGGTGGCCATCCTGCTTGGCCTGCTGCTGGCCGCGCTCGGGTGGCTTTCCGACGGCCAGGTCTACGGCACCGGCTACGATCAGGCTCGGCTGCTGGTCACCGGGGAGGGTGAACTGCCCTGGACCTATGCGCCGCTCAAGTTCCTGGCCAGTGCCGTATCGTATCTGACCGGCATTCCCGGCGGCATCTTCGCGCCCTCGCTGGCAGCCGGTGCCGGGGTGGGACACCTGTTCTCCGAATGGTTGCCCGGCATTCCGGTGACGGCCGTGGTGCTGCTGGGCATGGTGGGTTACTTCTCGGGCGTGGTGCAGACGCCGATCACGGCCTTCGTCATCGTCATGGAGATGACGGACAACAACGAGATGCTTCTGCCGCTGATGGCCACGGCCTTCCTCGCACGGGTCATCTCGGGTATCGTCTGCCCCGAACCGATCTACCGTGCGCTGGCGGCCAATTTCTTCCCGCCGGCGGAACCCGGGACCGTTGCCCATGGTCCCAGCCAGGACAACCCCACGGAGACACGCACATGAAACGCAAGGATCTCGTCATTGCCGCGACCCTGATCCTGCTGATCGGGCTGGGTGCCGCAATCTGGTTTGCCCCCGGCCTGCTCCATCCCCAGGCACCGGAGGTCCGTTTCCGGGGCATCGACGGCCGCAGCCTCAGCCTGTCCGAGCTGCGCGGCAAGCCGGTGCTGGTCAACTTCTGGGCGACGACCTGCCCCGGCTGCATCAAGGAGATGCCGGAGCTGGTGCGCCTGCACGAGGAGCTTGGCGAGCGCGGACTGGTGATCATCGGCGTCGCCATGCCCTACGACAAGCCCAGCGATGTCATCGCACTGGCCGACAGGCGGAAGCTACCCTATTTCATTGCCCTCGATCCGCAGGGCGAGGTCGTTCGCGCCTTCGGTGGCGTACGGCTCACACCCACCTCCTACCTCATCGACCCCGAGGGACGCATCGTGTTCAAGAAGATCGGCGAACCCGACTGGCAGCGCCTGCGACGCGATCTGGCGCCCATGCTCAAGGGCTGAGGCCATGTCCGAGGGTTATCTCTGGATCAAGGCCTTTCACATCGTGTTCCTGGTGTCGTGGTATGCCGGCCTGTTCTACCTGCCACGCCTGTTCGTGCACCATGCCATGAGCGAGGATGCTGCCACGCGCGAACGGCTGGCCCTCATGGAGCGCAAGCTGTATCGCTTCATCACCCCCTGGGCGATCCTCACCGTGGCCCTGGGTCTGTGGATGCTCACCTGGTATCCGCTGGAGGTCCTGCGCCAGATGGGCTGGCTGCATGCCAAGCTGGCCCTGGTGGCCCTGCTCGTCGCCTATCACCTGTGGTGCGGCCGGCTGGTGCGCGCCTTTGCCGCCGGCCCCAATCCCCACTCCCATGTCTGGTTCCGCTGGTTCAACGAGTTCCCGCTGCTGATCCTGGTGGCCGTCGTGCTGCTGGTGGTGCTCAAACCCTTCTGATCGCGCTTCGGCATCCACGCCCGTCCCCCTGCCCACGGCCATATCGCCGCCGCCTGCACTCGTTAATGAGAATAGTTTGCATTTCGTTTGTTGTTTCTATATCATCTCCTGCCGTGAACAAGGCGCCCACCCACCGCAAGGGCAAGGGCACTGCCGGAAACCGCAACCCACGGAGTACAGACACCATGTTCGACAAGTCCCGAATCGCTGCCGCAATCACCCTGGCCACGCTGGCCGCCCCCGCCCTGGCCGAGAGCACCGATGCCCGCATCCAGCGTCTGGAGGCCGAGATCGAGGAGCTCAAGGCGGCCGTCGAGGCCACGGCCGAAGCCGTTGAGAGCGCCCCGACCGAGAGCGGTACCCGCAACCTGGGGCACTACACGCACGGCCACGGGGCGCTCAAGGGCCGCACCACCATCGGCGGCTATGGCGAGCTGCACTACAACAACTGGCGTGCCCGGGAAGGGAGCGGCAAGAAGGAAGAAGCCGATTTCCACCGCTTCATCCTGTTCCTGGGACACGAGTTCAACGACCGCATCCGTTTCTTCTCCGAACTCGAACTGGAACACGCCCTGGCCGGCGATGGCCAGCCTGGCGAGGTCGCTCTGGAGCAGGCCTATCTGGAATTCGACATCGGCGAACGAACCCGGGCCATGGCCGGACTGCTGCTGATGCCCGTGGGCCTGATCAACGAGACCCACGAACCGCCGACCTTCTACGGCGTGGAACGCCCGGTGGTGGACAAGTACATCCTGCCGAGCACCTGGACCGAGGCCGGAGCGCAGCTCTCCGGCGAGCTGGGCAACCAGGGACTGAGCTATGACCTGCTGGTCACAACCGGACTCAATGGCGGCACCGACATCCGGGGTGGGCGCCAGGGAGGTGCCGAGGCCCAGGCCTCCGATCTGGCCTACACCGCGCGTCTGAAGTGGACTGGCGTGCCCGGTGTGGAGCTGGCCGGCACCGTCAACTACCAGACAGACATGACCCAGGAC
>JALWNJ010000115.1 GCA_026995955.1 Gammaproteobacteria bacterium | reverse complement strand
GCTACAGCCTGGACGGCGGCCCGGAGGGCAAGCTCAGGCTCGAGCTGACCGATTTCCGGCTGTTCAACATCGAGCCGGTGCCGGACGGCAAGGGCGGCGTGGAGCAGAAGAACATCGGCCCCAGCTTCACCTGGAAGCTGCGCCGCGAGGATGGCACCGCGCTGGAGTACCAGAGCTACATGAATCCGCAGCCCGGCGAGGGCGGGCGCCTGTTCTACATGAGCGGGGTGCGCTCGGCGGTGGCGGAGCCGTTCCGCTTCCTGTCCGTCCCCGTGGATCCGAAGGGCAGTGGCATCAAGCGCTTCATGGTGTTCGTGGCCTATGTGCACGACCGGCAGAAGGTGGCAGAGGTGCTGGATGCCTTTGCCGGACAGATGTTCGCGCATACCGGCCTGAAGGACGAGCAGGTGCAGGAGCAGGTACGCGGAACCCTCAAGCGGCTGGTCGGGCTGTTTGCCGAGGGCGGTTACGATGCGGTGCTGGAAGATGTGAACGCCCACCTGCCCGAGGACAAGCGTGAGCAGGGGTTGCAGGCCTTCGTCAAGATGCTGCACTCGGCGTTGCAGGCGCTGTACCGGCAGATGCTCGAGGAGCAGGAGGGTATCGAGGTGCCCGACGAGGCCGACTGGCAGTTCTACGAGGATGCGGTGCTGGCCATGGGCGCCATGCACAACTACGGCTCGCCGTGGTTCCCGCAGCTCGATTCCTTCGAGCACATTCAGTCGGCCGGTCTGCAGATCACCCGTTCGCCGGGCAAGGATCTGGTCTATCTGGGCAGTGCGATGCTCATTGTCGGCGTGTTCCTCATGTTCTATCTTGCCCATCAGCGCATCTGGATCTGGATCCGTCCCCGGGAGGATGGCGGCAGCCAGGTGCTGGTGGCCGGCACCTCGAACCGCAATCCGCTCGATTTCGAGCAGCAGTTCGCGCGTCTCGAGGAACTATTCGACCGCGCGGCCAACCAATCAGAAGACAATGTCCGGCCCGACGCGCCGGAGGGAGCCTGAACATGTCTGCATCAAGCGAAACGCTGAACGACCTGATGCCGCGCCCCTGGTATCGCCGCCTGGGGAGGGGGGATTTCCTCTGGGCCGGCGTGGTGCTGGCCGCGGTGGTGTACCTGTTCGCCCGCTACGGCAGCGGCTTCGATGTCTACGAGACCGGCATCCTGATCGGCTCCGGGCTGGGCCTGGTGCTGATGGGCTGGTTCTGGCGCCCCTTCGTCTGGTTCAGCCTGGCGGTGGCGGCGCTGTCGCTGCTCTCGGTATGGCTGTACGGGGGGGATCTGGCGGCCGGGGAGCAGAAGTTCCTGCTGCGCTACCTGCTCTCCAGCCAGTCGGCCATCATGTGGATGAGTGCCTTGTTCGTGCTCGCCACACTGACCTACTACGGCGCCCTGTTCACCGACAGCGATTTTGCCGGTCGGGTGGCCAGTGCACTCACCTGGGTGGCGGCAATCTTCGGCATGACCGGGCTGTTCGTGCGCTGGCGCGAGTCCTATCTTATCGACCCCGAAATCGGCCACATCCCGGTGAGCAACCTCTACGAGGTGTTCATCCTGTTCAGCATCATCACCGCGCTGATCTATCTCTACTACGAGATGCGCTACCGCTCGCGCGCCCTGGGTGGCTTCGTGCTGACGGTCATCTCTGCCGCCGTGGGCTTTCTCCTGTGGTACCAGTTCTCGCGCGGCGCGCACGAGATCCAGCCGCTGGTGCCGGCCCTGCAGAGCTACTGGATGAAGATCCATGTGCCGGCCAACTTCATCGGCTACGGCGCCTTTGCCCTGGCGGCCATGGTGGGCGTGGTGTATCTGGTGCGCGACGCACTGGCCCGGCGCCGTCCCGGGGCCGCCCTGCTGCAGCGACTGCCCACCCCGGAGCTGATGGACGACCTGATGTACAAGGCCATCGCGCTCGGCTTCGGCTTCTTCACCATTGCCACCGTGCTCGGCGCCATGTGGGCGGCCGAGGCCTGGGGGGGCTACTGGTCGTGGGACCCGAAGGAGACCTGGGCACTGATCGTATGGCTCAACTATGCGGCCTGGCTGCACATGCGGTTCACCAAGGGCTGGCGCGGCCGGCCGATGGCCTGGTGGGCGGTGGCTGGTCTGTTCGTCACTCTGTTCGCCTTCCTGGGCGTGAACATGTTCCTCTCCGGGCTGCATTCCTACGGATCGCTGTAACCACGACAAGACCAACCAGACAAGGGACAAGGACATGCGCATACTGAAATCGCTGACATTCGCTCTCGTTCTGATGGGGGTGTCGCTGCCCCTGTGGGCGGAGAACTTCGACCCCGGCATCGACTACACGGTGCTGCCCCAGCCCATCCCCACCGATGCCCCCGAGGGCAAGGTGGAAGTGGCGGAGTTCTTCTGGTACGGCTGCCCGCACTGCCATCACTTCGAGCCGAAGATCCAGGCCTGGCTGGAACGCAAGCCGGAGGCCGCCCACTTCGTGCGCATCCCGGCCAGCCTCAACCCGAGCTGGCGGCCCCATGCCGAGGCCTTTTACGCCGCCGAGGCGCTGGGCGTCTCGGACAAGCTGCACAAGCCCCTGTTCGATGCCATCCATGAGCAGCGCCGGCGCATCCTGTCCCGCGATCAGCTGGCCCGCTTCGCCGCCAGCCAGGGCATCGACGAGCAGAAGTTCCGCGATGCGATGGACTCCTTCCTGGTGCAGAGCCGGGTGCGGCGGGCCGACGACCTGGCGCGGCGTGCCGGCATCCGTGGCGTGCCCAGCGTGGTGGTGGCGGGGCGCTATCTGGTCACCGGCCAGCAGGCCGGCAGCTACGAACGCATGATCGAGATCATCGACCACCTGGTGCGGCAGGAGGCCGCGCGCGGGAAGTCCGGCGGATGAAGGCCGCCGAGCTGTTCGTCCGCTGCCTCGAGAACGAGGGAGTGGAATACATCTTCGGCATCCCTGGAGAGGAAAACCTCGACCTGATGGATGCCCTGCTGGACAGTTCGATCCGTTTCATCACCACCCGCCACGAGCAGGGCGCGGCCTTCATGGCCGATGTCCACGGCCGTCTCACCGGCCGTGCCGGGGTGTGCCTCTCCACCCTGGGGCCCGGCGCTACCAACCTGGTCACCGGCGTGGCCGACGCCAACATGGACCATGCCCCGCTGGTGGCCATCGCCGGCCAGGCCAGCACCCATCGCCTGCACAAGGAGTCGCACCAGGTGCTGGACCTGGAGCAGCTGTTCCAGCCCGTGACCAAGTATTCCTCGCGCGTGCTGGAGCCGGAGATCATCCCCGAGGTGGTGCGCAAGGCCTTCAAGCAGGCGCAGCGCGAAAAGCCCGGCGCCAGCTTCATCGAGCTGCCGGAGAACATCGCCGCCATGGAGGTGGACGAACGGCCCCTGCCCTTCGTCAAGTCGCACCGGCCGATGCCCTCGCCGGCGCGGGTGGAGGAGGTGGCGCGCCTGATCTCGGAGGCGAAATCGCCCATCATCCTGGCCGGCCATGGCGTGATCCGCAGTGGTGCCTGCGCCAAGCTGGCGGAGTTCGCCGAGCGGTTGCGCATTCCCACCACCGTCACCTTCATGGCCAAGGGTGCCATCCCCTTCCGCCACCCGATGTCGCTCGGCACCGCCGGGCTGCAGAGCAAGGACTACGTGAACCTCGGCTTCGACAAGGCCGATGTCATCATCTGCATCGGTTACGACCTGGTCGAGTACCATCCCTATCTCTGGCACCCCACGCGCGACCGCACCATCATCCACATCGACCAGACGCCGGCCGAAGTGGATGCCCACTATGTGGTCCGCTCCGGGCTGGTGGGCGACATCTCCGAGAGCCTGGACCGCGTGATGGCGCTGGCGAGCCCGCACGAGGACTGCAATCCGCTGCGTCGTCTGCGCGAGGCCCTGATCGAGGAAATGAACCAGCACAAGGACGATCGCAGCCACCCCATGAAGCCGCAGAAGATCATCTGGGACCTGCGCACCGTGCTGGACCTGAGAGACATCGCCATTTGCGACGTGGGGGCCCACAAGATGTGGATGGCGCGCATGTTCCGCTGCGAGTATCCCAACACCTGCCTCATCTCCAATGGCTTTGCCAGCATGGGCATCGCCCTGCCCGGCGCCATCGCCGCCAAGCTGGCGGCGCCGGAGCGCACCATCTGCGCGGTGACCGGCGACGGCGGCTTCCTGATGAACGTGCAGGAGCTGGAAACGGCGCGGCGGCTGGGGCTTGCCCTCATCGTCCTGGTCTGGAACGATGGCGGCTATGGCCTCATCGAGTGGAAGCAGATGAACCAGTTCGGCCGCCCGGCCCATGTGCGTTTCGACAACCCCGACATCGTCGCCCTGGCCGAGTCCTTTGGCGCCAGGGGCTATCGTGTGGGACCCGGGGACGACCTGCAGGCCATCCTGCGCCAGGCCATCGCCGACGACACGGTGGTGGTCATCGACTGCCCGGTGGACTATTCCGAAAACCTGCGCCTCACCGAACGCCTGGGTGAGGTGTTGCCCAAGATGTGATGGCGGTCAGCGCGGAAGAACTCGGCACGCGGATGGGCGGCGGCCAGCGCATCCGGCTGCTGAGCTACAACATTCAGGTGGGCATCCCCACCCAGGGCTTCCATCACTACCTCACCCACAGCTGGCGTCACTTGCTGCCCTCGCGCAAGCGCCAGGAGAACCTGCGCCGCATCGCCCGCTTCATTGGCCAGTTCGACATCATCGGCCTGCAGGAGGTCGATGCCGGCAGCCTGCGCAGCGGCTACATCAACCAGGCCGAGTACCTGGCGCGCGAGGCCGGGCTGCCGCACTGCTACCACAAGACCAACCGTGATCTCGGCCACCTGGCCCAGCACAGCTTGGCGGTGCTGAGCCGCTTCCCCGCCCGCGTCGCGCGCCACCACCGGCTGCCCGGCCGCATCCCCGGCCGCGGCGCTCTGGAGCTGCACTATGGCAGCCCTGGCCAGCCACTGGTGCTGGTGCTGATCCACCTCTCGCTGGGGCGCCGCGCACGCCGGGTGCAGCTCGAGTACATTGCCGAGGTGGTGGCGAGCCATCGCCATGTCATCGTCATGGGCGACCTCAACTGCACGCCGGACAGCGACGAGCTTTGCCTGCTGCTGGATCGCGCCGGCCTGGCCGAGCCGCCGCATCGCGAGAACACCTATCCGAGCTGGCGGCCACGGCGCTCCTACGATCACATCCTGGTCTCGCCCTCGCTGGAGGTGCGCAAGACCCGCGTCTATCCACGATTCTATTCCGATCACCTGCCGGTCTGTGTCGAGATCGGTCTGCCCGCGGAGGTGGGGCATCTGTGAAGAGACGCCAGTTCCTGCTGCTGTCCCTTGTGCTCCTGGCCGGCTGTGGCGGGCTCAAGGTCAGCCACGACTACGACACCGGCTACGACTTCGGTCTTGTCAGTCGCTATGCCTGGGCTGAGCCGCCGGTGACCAAGGCCGGGCCACACACCAATCCGCTCAACGATCGGCGCATCCGGGAGGCCATCGACACCGTGCTGCCGGAACGGGGCCTCAGGCGGGATGACCGGTCCCCCGACCTGCTGGTGCGCTACCGCTTCCGTGTCGAGCAGAAGGAACGCACCAGCACGGTGTCGGTGTTCGGCAGCGTTGGCAACTGGGGCCGCCATGGCGGGGTCAGCATCGGCATGGGCGCGCCGGTGACCAGCGTCAGCACGCCCTATCAGGTGGGCGAGCTCACCATCGACCTGCTGGATGCCGGCGACCGGCGCCTGGTGTGGCGCGGCACCGGCCGCGCCGAGCTGGGCGGCGATGCCGACCCCGCGCAACGCAGCCAGGCCCTGCGCGAGGCCATTCGCGCAATCCTTGCCGCCTATCCACCGAAGCCGGGGGCTTCCGCAAGGCAGGAAGTGACGCCATGAGGCGTTTCATTCCACCCGACCCGGAATGCGAGGTGTCCACCGAGCACTATGCCGTGGTGCATGTCCCGCGACGCAGCCGTGACCGCTTCGGCGCGGGCAGCGTGACCGTCGTCGCCAGCGAGGACGAGGCCCGCGCGGCGGCCGATCCGGCGCGCAATCTGCGCCCCGCCATCGTCATGGGGCCATCCAAGTCCTCCGAGGGCCAGAGCGTCTATTACCTGGTGCGTTGGCTCTAGCCGGTCGCTCAGGAATACGGCGCGCTGCAGGTCGGCCTCACCGTCATCGGCCTCTACTGGAGCTATCTCGACGCGGCCCTGGAAGAAGCACGGCAGCATCTGGCGAAAAGCGGCTCGCCGGATTCCTGAGCGACCGGCTAGAGCCAACG
>JALWNJ010000114.1 GCA_026995955.1 Gammaproteobacteria bacterium | reverse complement strand
CGCGAAAGATACCGGACGGGGGGCGGAAAGTAAAGCGATGCGGGGCGTCGGGGGCTGATTTCCCGGCTTTTGCCCCCATTCTGGGGGCATGAACGGTAAACAGGAGAATCGGGCGCTGGCGCCGGTGTACGAACGGCCGGATCTGCACGGGCGCGTGCATGTCTTTGTGGACCGTGAGCAGGCCGGCGAGGTGCTGGCGGAGATGCTGGCGGGGCGGGTGCCGGAGACGGCGCTGGTGATGGGGATCCCTTCGGGTGGGGTGCCGGTGGCGGTGGCCTGCGCCCGGCGACTGGGACTGCCGCTGGAGGTGGCGGTGGTGAGCAAGGTGCTGTTGCCATGGACTACGGAGGCGGGGTTTGGCGCGGTGGCCTTCGATGGCAGTGTGTGGCTCAACGAGGACTACATTCGTGCCTATGGCCTGGACGAGGAGACAGTGGCGCGGCAGGTGGCGGCGGCCCGGGAGAAGGTGGAGCGCAGGGTCAGGCGGTTTCGCGGGACGCGGCCCCTGCCGGATCTGGCGGGGCGCACGGTGGTGCTGGTGGACGATGGCATTGCGGCCGGTTCGACCATGCTGACGGCGATTCGGGCCCTGCGCCGGCTGGATGCGGGCGAGGTCGTGGTGGCGGTGCCCACGGCACACGACGATTCGCTGCTGCGGGTGGCGGCGGAGGCGGACGGCGTGTATTGCGCCAATGTGCGCGAGGGCGGGCGCTTCGCGGTGGCCGAGGCCTATGTGGCCTGGCGCGACGTGCCGGAGGACGAGGCGGTGGCCCTGTATCGGTCGCTGCAGGGGGAATGATTCAGGTGCCGCAGAAGGTCTGGTAGGGACCGAAGGCGGGCGGCGCGGGCTGGGCCCAGTCTTCCAGTCCGGGGCGGACGGTGAAGGGGTCGGCCAATACCTCCATCAGCCGGTGCAGGGGGCCGGGGTCACCCTGGCCGACGGCGGCCTCCAGCGCTTCTTCGACCTTGTGGTTGCGCGGGACGTAGACGGGGTCGGCGTGGCGCATGGTTTCGCGGCGCTGTTCCGGCGCGGTGTCTTCGCTGGCCAGGCGCTGCTGCCAGCGGGCCAGCCAGGCATCCAGGGGCTCGGGGGCGCGGAACAGGGCGCGCAGGGGCGCGCGGTCGCCGTCTGCGGCCGCGCCGAGGTGCCGGAAGCAGAGGGTGAAGTCGACTTCCTGCTCCTGCATGAGCTGCAGCAGGTCGCGGATCAGGGCCTCGTCGTCGGCTTGCGCCTGCAGCAGGCCGAGCTTGCGGCGCATCACCGCGAGCCACGCCGTCCGATAGCGTTGCGGCACCTCGTTGACGAGTTCCGTGGCACGCGCCACGGCGCGGTCGATGTCGTCGCGGTCGATCAGGGGCAGCAGGGCCTCGGCGAAGCGTGCCAGATTCCATTGCAGGATGTTGGGCTGGTTGCCGTAGGCATAGCGGCCGTAGCGGTCGATGGAGCTGAACACGGTGTCCGGGTGGTAGCTGTCCATGAAGGCGCAGGGGCCGTAGTCGATGGTCTCGCCGGAGAGGGTCATGTTGTCGGTGTTCATCACGCCGTGGATGAAGCCGATGCCCATCCAGCGGGCGACCAGATCGACCTGGCGCTCGGTGACGCGCTCCAGCAGGCGGAAGAAGCGGTCGGGATCGCCGGCGAGGTCAGGATCGTGCCGTTCGATCGCATGCTCTGCCAGCCGCTCGAGCAGGGCCCAGTCGCAGCGATGGGCCAGGTACTCGAAGCTGCCGACGCGGAGGTGGCTGGCGGCGATGCGGGCCAGCACGGCGCCGGGCGAGCGCGTCTCGCGCTGTACCCATTCGCCGGTGGCGACCACGGCCAGGGCGCGCGTGGTGGGGATGCCCAGGGCGTGCATGGCCTCGCCCATGAGGTATTCGCGCAGTACCGGGCCGAGGCCGGCCTTGCCGTCGCCACCGCGCGAAAAGGGGGTGGGGCCGGAGCCCTTGAGGTGCAGATCGCGCAGGCGCCCCTCGCGGTCGGTGAGTTCGCCCAGCAGCAGGGCGCGCCCATCGCCGAGCTGGGGCACGAAGTTGCCGAACTGGTGGCCGGCATAGGCCTGGGCCACGGGGCGGCAGCCCTCGGGGATCGTCATGCCGCAGAGCAGTCTGGCGCCTTCGTCGGAGTTGAGGGTCTCGGGCAGGCCCAGTTCCTCGGCCAAGGCGTGGTTGTACTCGAGGATGGCCGGATGCGGTACCTCGGCGCCCTGCCAGGGCACGCAGCAGCCCTCGAGTTCGCTGGCGAAGCGGTGCTGCAGCGGGAGTTTCAGGGGAGAGGTAGCTGTACGGGACTGCTGAACGGACATGGGTTCGGATTCGGTGTGACCACGCCCTCAGGATACGGGATGAACGGGGTGCCAACACCCGGCGGGTATCAGGGAAATTCCGGCCCGACAAAAGCGGGGCCCCTGTACGGGGCCCCTTTCCGGCAGTGCCTTGCCATGGCGGCAGGCTTGTGGCGAAAGCTTATTTCGTCGGGATCGGCTTGAGCTTGAGTTCGCTGTCGGTGGCCTTGAGGAAGCCGTACTTGGCATAGATGTTCTGCGCATCCTCAGTACCGAGGTAGCTCAGGTAGCGGGTGGCATTGTAGGGATTGCGGCCGGTGGCCAGGATGCCGATGGCGTAGCCCACCTTGTGCTGCATGTTGTAGGGCGCGGGGATGGCTACGCCCTCGACCGGACGGCCCTGCGCCTGGGCATGCTTGACCTCGGTGGTCCACACGATGCCGACATCGGCCTCGCCCTTTTCGATGCGGTAGGGCGTCTCGCGGTGGTGACGGGAGGTGAACCAGGTCTTGCCCGGCACGGCCCAGCAGCTCTTGCACTTCTTGCCGCCGGTGACCTTGTCGTAGATGCCAAGGTCCTTGAGCATCTGCGATCCGTAGAATTTGAAGATGCCCTCGGTTAGCGGATTGGGGTGAGACTGTACGATGTCGTCGCGGGCGAGATCCCGCGGACCCTTTATGCCCTTGGGGTTGCCCTTGGCCACCATCAGCTCGAGCTTGTTGTGGGTGTAGATCATGTAGTCGTGCATCAGATTCTTGCTGCGCAGCTTTTTCAGGTGGCCGAGGTTGACGCTGGCGAAGAGATCCGGGTTGCGCGCCGTCTTCTTGCCGTTGATGGTGCCCTGCTTGAGGATCTGGCCCTTGAGAATCTGGCCCGGCGGGATGGTCTCGACATAGATGGTCCTGATGTCCGGGTTCTTCTTCTGGAAGTCGCGGATCAGCTCTTCCATGACCATGAACTGGTTGCCGGCCAGGTACATGACGAGGTCGGCGCTGTAGGAGTCCTCGATCTTGCCGTACTCGATGTGACCGTCGGCGTGGAAGGTGCGGTAGTCGTGCCCGAGGCCGGCCGCATCCTTGCCCGAGGCCAGGGCGGCCGGGGCGGCGGTGCAGAGTCCCAGGGCCAGCAGGGTGGCCCGTGTCCAGTGTGTGCCTTTCATTGTTGTTGCTCCCCTCTCGTTGGTGGTGTCCCTCTCTGGATGCCGAAGCAGTGGGGTTTATTCCCCGCCGGTGCGTCCCGATGTGACCGAGGCCCGTGTCGCAGTGTGCCCTCGGCGCTAAAATGCATGCATTTTGCGGGGGAGATAGAGATGAGCGACAGCACGGATCAATCGAGGGCCACCGCCCCGGCGGCGAAGAAGAAGTCGGCCCGCAAGGCGGCGAAGAAGAAGGTTGCCGCCCAGCCCGAGCTGGGCAGCGTGGTGCTGGCGACGGTGGAGCCGCTGCTGGCCGAACTGCGCGAGGAACGGCGCGACCGTGACCGGCAGATGGCGCGCCTGATCGAGGAACTGCGCAGCGAATTCAATCGCCTGGAGGGCGAGGTGGAGAAGCGCGACGAGCAGCGGGCACGCGAGTTCCAGAAGCTGCTGGAGGGATTGGGCGGCGTGTTCTCGCGGGTGGAGGGGCGTGTCGGCGAACAGGAGAGTCGCATGGAAGAGGCCATCCGCAGCCTGTCCGAATCCCTGATCCTGGAGCACCGGCAGTTGCAGGAGGAGGTGCTGGAGCAGGAGAAGCTGCAGGAGAAGAAGCTGCAGTACCTTGACCGGCAGCAGAGCCAGCAGGTGCGGCGGACGCGCTGGATCGCCATTCCGGCCATGATCCTCGGCGTGCTGGCGCTGGCCTACATGTTCTACACCGTCCATGTGATGGAGCGGGCCATGACCCGCATGTCGCGGGACATGGGCGAGATGAAGGCATCAGTGGCCAGTCTCGACCGCTCGGTGGGACACATGAGCACGAAGATGGACGAGATCGGCCGCGACACGCGCAACATGTCGGCGGCACTCGGGCAGGTGGGCATGGACGTGAACCGCATGACGCGGCAGGTGAGCCCGGCGATGAAGGGACTGCGACGGACCATGCCCTGGAGTCCCTGAGGCCCCGGGCCTCAGAGCGAGAGGCGCTTGAACAGGGGCTCGGGAAGGGCGCGGATGAGGGTCATGATGCCGCGCCAGAACCAGGGGACATAAATCGTGTCGCGCCCCCGTTCGCGGGCCCGCACGATGCGCTCGCCCACGGCCATCGGGTCGGCCACCAGGAACAGGCCGGGCAGGCCCCAGGTCATGGCGGTGTCGACGAAGCCCGGCTTGACGGAGAGCACCTGCACGCCATGGCGGAACAGCCGGTTGCGCAGGCCCTGCAGATAGAGGGCAAAGCCACCCTTGGCGGCGCCATAGACGAAGTTGCTCTGTCGCCCCCGGTCACCGGCCACCGAGGCGATGCCGATGATCCATCCCTGGCCGCGGGCCTCGAGGATGGCGGCCAGCCGATTGAGCAGCAGCACCGGGGCAGTGAAGTTCACATCGAGAATGCGGCGGGCCTCCCGTGGATCCTCGAATGCTCGTTCCTGATCGCCCAGGTAGCCCACGGCACAGACCACCCCGCCCAGCGGGCGTTCGTCGCCGGCCAGTGCGCCGGCCAGCACCTCGTGCTGGGCCTCGTCGAGCACGTCCAGCACCACCACGCCGGCCTCGATGCCGTGGCGGATGCGCAGATCGGCGGCGATGCGCTCCAGCTCCGCGCCGTCGCGCGCGGCCAGCAGCAGGTCGTGCCCGCGCCGCGCCAGTGCATGGGCGATGCCGCGCGCAATGCCGGAGGTGGCGCCGAGGATCAGGATGCGCTCAGTCATGATGCCACCCCAGGCGTTGCGAGAGACGGGAGCGGAAGTGCCACTGCGGGTCGATGCGCGCCTTCAGGGCCAGCCATTCCTCCAGCCGTGGATACATGGCCCGGATCTGGTCGCCGCGGCTGACGGCATCCTTGGCCAGGTAGATGCGGCCTGCGTGCTCCAGCGTGATGTCGTTGAGGTCGGCGACCATGCGCTCGGCCTCGCTGCCGTTGAGCGGCAGGTCCACCGCCAGGGTATAGCCCTCCATGGGGAAGGACAGCGGCGCCTCGTTGGCCGGTCCCATGCGCTTGAGCACGGCGAGAAAGGAGGCCTTGCCGCGCTGGCGGATGCGGTCCAGCAGGCGCTCGATGCCGGCGTCGGCCTCCTCCAGCGGCAGCACGCACTGGTACTGGATGAAGCCGCGCCGGCCATAGAGTCGGTTCCAGTCGGCGATGGCGTCCAGCGGGTAGAAGAAGCCCTGCCAGCCGCTGCTGAAGCTGCCGCGCGCGGCCTGGCGCCGGTAGTAGAGTTCGTTGAAGGCGGCCACGGTCCAGCGGTTGAGCACGAAACCGGGCAGGTCGAAGGGCATGCGGCGAGGTTTCGGTGTCGGCGGGGTATAGGGATTGCGGCGCTGCTCCGGGGTCAGCTCGTCCTCGGCCAGGTGGCGGCCGCTCATGAAGATGCCGCGGCCGCGTCGTGCGCCGCCGCTCAGGCAGTCGATCCAGGCCACGGTGTATTCGCTCTCGTCCTCGGCCATCAGTGCCATCAGGTCTTCCAGATCATTGGCCGGATGATGCTCGGTGCGCAGCCAGCCGCTCTCCACCCGCTTGAGGCGCAGGCGCACGCGGCCGATGTGGCCGGTGAGCCCCATGCCGCCCAAGGTGGCGTGAAACAGCTCGGCCTGCGTCTGCGGGCCGCACCAGTGGGCCTCACCGTCGGCGGTAATCAGCTCGAAGCCCTCCACGCAGGCGGCGAAGCTGCCGGCATGGTGGTGATTCTTGCCGTGCACATCGCTGGCGATGCAGCCGCCTAGGGTGACGAAGCGCGTGCCGGGGGTGATGGCCGGGAACCAGCCGCGGGGCAGGAAGGTGTCGATGAGCTCGGCCAGGGTGACGCCGGCCTCGCATTCCAGCACGCCGCGCTGCGGGTCGAAGTCGAGCA
>JALWNJ010000113.1 GCA_026995955.1 Gammaproteobacteria bacterium | reverse complement strand
TCCCAGGCGTTCGGCAGCGTCATTTCCTGGTTCCCGTATGTGCTCACTTTCTCGGTGGTGCTGTTCTCCTTCAGCACCATGATCTCCTGGTCGTACTACGGCGAGCGCTGCTGGAGCTGGCTGTTCGGCGAGTGCGCCAGTCTGGTGTACCGGCTGATCTTCGTCGCCTTCGTCTTCATCGGCTCGGTCACCAGCGCCACCAACATCCTCGACTTCAGCGACCTGCTGCTGCTGGGCATGTCCTTCCCCAACCTGATTGGGCTGTATCTGCTGAGCGGCAAGGTGCGGCGCATGCTCAACGAGTACCTGGCCCGGCTCAAGAGCGGCGAGCTGGATCGCGAGGTACGCGAGGCCGGGTGAGATCTGCGGTTTCCACGGCAATGGGGAAAGGGGCTGTTCTGTTCCTGTAGGTGGGCGGCCTGGAAAACCCGGAGTTGCGCTTCAACCCCATGATTTCGTGCGTCCATGATGCCATAATGCCCGGCCCATGAAGCCCGCCTGCTGGCGGGCAATGCCCAACCGGAGACTGATGGAATGCCTCTCGTTGAGTCCCCTGCCTGGGTTGCCCTGCAGGCACATTACGAGCAGATCCGCGGCTTGCACATGCGCGAGCTGTTTGCCGAGGATCCGGATCGCTTTCCCCGTTTGACGGCACGCCTGGGCGACATTCTGTTCGACTACTCCAAGAACCGCGTCACCGACAAGACACTGGAATTGCTGTTTGACCTGGCGCGCCAGTGCGATGTCGAGGGCTGGCGCGAACGCATGTTCCGCGGCGAGCCGATCAACCATACGGAGCACCGCCCGGTGTTGCATACGGCCCTGCGCAACATGGACGGCACGCCCTGCCTGGTGGACGGCAAGGATGTGACAGCCGAGATCCGGCGCGAGCGTGAACGGATGTTTGACCTGGCCCATCGTATTCGATCCTGTACCTGGCTGGGGGCCACGGGTGAGCCGATCACCGATGTCGTCAACATCGGCGTAGGCGGTTCGCATCTGGGGCCAGAGATGGTGACACAGGCACTGCGCCCCTATGCAACGCGCAAGCTGCGACTGCACTTCCTGAACAACATCGACGAGAACCACATCTGCAATACGCTGGAAGGCCTCAGGCCGGAGACTACGCTGTTCATCGTTGCATCCAAGAGTTTTACCACGCAGGACACCATGCTCAATGCCGAATCGGCGCGCGAATGGTTGATGCAATGCCTGGCCGGTGAAGATTCGCTGCGCCATCACCTGATTGCCGTGACGGCCAACCCGGAAGCTGCAGTCGCTTTCGGCATCGATCCACAGCATGTGTTCCGTATGTGGGATTGGGTAGGGGGGCGCTATTCCCTGTGGTCTTCCATTGGTCTGCCCATCGTCATCGCCATTGGCCCGGAACACTTCATGCACCTGCTCGAAGGTGCCTGGTTGGCCGACCGGCACTTTCGAGAGGCGCCGCTGGAGCGCAACATTCCGGTTCTAATGGCGCTCATCGGAATCTGGTACATCAATTTCTTCGGTGCGCGGTCGATTGCCATCCTGCCCTACGATCAGAATCTGCACAGACTCCCTGCCTATCTGCAGCAGGCCGACATGGAGAGTAACGGCAAGTCTTGTGACCGCGAGGGCAGGGAGGTGGACTATCACACTGGTCCGGTGCTGTTCGGGGAGATTGGCATTGCCGGTCAGCATGCCTTTTACCAGCTGCTTCATCAGGGGACGGCCATGGTACCAGCCGATCTGCTGGTACCCGCAAGAAACTTCCGGTGCATCGCGCGGCATCACCGTGCCCTGATGGCCAATGCACTGGCCCAGGCCGAGGCCCTGATGCGCGGCCGCACCGAGGAGGAGGCCATCGAGGAGATGCGCGCCGAGGGGCTGGACGAGGAACGCATCCGCGAACTGCTGCCCTATCGCGTGTTCCCCGGCAACCGGCCTACCAATACCTTCCTGTTCCACACCCTGGATCCCAAGACCCTGGGCAGCCTCATTGCCCTGTACGAGCACAAGATCTTCGTGCAGGGCGTGATCTGGAACATCAATTCCTTCGACCAGTGGGGGGTGGAGCTGGGCAAGAAGCTGGCGAGCAACATTCTCGAGGAACTCAACGAGGGTGTGCCCGTGCAGAGCCACGACAGCTCGACCAATGGCCTCATCAACTACTATCTGGAACTGCGCCAGCGCCAGGTGGAGCGCGCATAGCCAAAACAAAAGGGCGGCCCGAAGGCCGCCCAGTTCGGCTGGCAGATCGAGGAGGTGATCGTTATTGTTATTGGGGTGTCGGCGCGAGACGGATCCCGGCCGGTTTGGGGGCCTGTCTTACCGTGCCTTGGTGCGGAGGCTGTGGTGGCGGCTTGGGTGCGGTCTTGAGCGGCTTGCCGGTCTTCACCTTGCTGCAGTCTACCCGTACCTTCTGCTTCGGTGACCAGTGCACCTTGCCCTGCGGGTCGATGACCTTGAGCCGGATCCAGCCATCGAAGTCGTAGCGCACACCCTGTTGTGGCCCGATGGCGAGGTTCTTGGATGGCTTTCTGGCGTAGATGCTGCGGATCTGGGGCTTGGTTGCCAGCTTGCCCGCGCCCGGGAATGTGAGTGTCTGCAGGTGTGTCTTCGTGCCGTCGCTGTGCACGAACTGGTATTTGAACTTGCCCTTGCCGGTGCTTGCGATCAGGCCCTTGTAGCGCAGCATTACCGGGCACTGGCCCCGATAGAATGCATGGTTGACGAATACCTTTGCCTGCTTGACCGTGGGCAGGAGGATAAGCTTGGCCTGCTTGGGCGGGGGTGGAATCTTCTGCTCGGCCTTCTTCGAGCCCTGGCAGTTCACATGCACCGACAGAGGGATGTTTTCGGTTTCCTTGTCCGTTCTCCCTATGTCGACCATTTTTTCACAAATCAGCTGGTAACGGGCCGTGACAGCTGCCGGTACGGTGATTGTGAAGCCCTGGGCCAGCAGCTCGTAGCGGTTTTTGTCAGGCGCATTCGCAAGCCGCCTTGCGAGTTCGTCATTGCAGGCCCTGACCGGATTCAGGTTGCTGCCACTACCCGTCCATCTCAGGGTGGCCGTCAGATCGTTCGAGACGGGGATGAAAGTATCGCTTGGGTGGTAAGTGATGACGCTGAAGCCGTCGACCTGAAAATTGGAATCGTAGAGGCGGTTCGTGGTTCCGGGCCAACGGCATTTCGCATTGAAGTTGTCCAGGCGCAGTTGTGCCGTCTTGTTCGAGTTGACCTTGTCCCAGCGTTCTCCGTTGAGGGAGTAGACTTCAAGCGTCGGGAAGACGGGGTTGTTTCCCGGGGCGATGTCAAGTTCCGTAACCTTGTTGGCCATGGCGGGTGATGCGCCAAGCAGCGCACCCAGCCCGCCCAGCCACAGAAGTCGTTGTGCAGGGTTCATGATGCGGCTCCCATGTGTTTGCTCGTTGACGGTTTGGGTGTTTGACCCTGTGTCGTAACGAGCGTAGACCGGGTTCACGGGTTTTTCCGCAAAACCCACACCCGGTGCATGGTCGCCCGGCCTAGCCCAACCGTACCCGGGCGTTGCGGAACATGCGCAGCCAGGGGCCGTCCTCGCCCCAGTCGTCCGGATGCCAGGAGTACTGCACGCTGCGGAACAGCCGCTCGGGGTGCGGCATCATGATGGTGAAGCGGCCATCCTCCGAGCACAGCCCGGTGATGCCGAGCGGCGAGCCGTTGGGGTTCTCGGGGTAGTGTTCGGTGGCCTGGCCCCGGCCATCGACATAGCGCAGGGCCACCGTGCCGCCCTCCATGGCCGCCCGGGCGTCGCCGCGGTCGAACAGGGCGCGGCCCTCGCCGTGGGCGACGGCGATCGGCAGCACGGCGCCGGCCATGCCCTCGAGGAATAGCGAGGGTGAGGGGAGCACCTCCACGCTGGAGAAGCGGGCCTCGAACTGCTCGGAGCGGTTGCGCACGAAACGGGGCCAGTGCGATGCGCCCGGGATCAGGTCGCGCAGCTGCGCCAGCATCTGGCAGCCGTTGCACACGCCGAGCCCAAAGCTGTCGCCACGCTGGAAGAAGGCCTCGAAGGCCTCGCGTGCGCGTTCGTTGAAGAGGATGGACTTGGCCCAGCCGCCGCCGGCACCAAGGACATCGCCATAGGAGAAGCCGCCACAGGCCACCAGGCCCTGGAACCCGGACAGGTCGAGGCGCCCTTCGATGAGGTCCGACATGTGGACATCGATGGCCTCGAATCCGGCGCGATCGAAGGCGGCGGCCATCTCCACCTGGCCGTTGATGCCCTGTTCGCGCAGGATGGCCACCCGGGGCCGCACGCCGCTGGCAATGCAGGGGGCGGCGATGTCCTCGTCGGGGTCGAACGGCAGGCGCACGGTCATGCCCGGGTCGCCGTCGTCGGCCAGGCGCTCGAATTCCTGGTCAGCGCATTCCGGATTGTCGCGCAGCCGCTGCATGCGGTGGCTGGTCTCGCTCCAGATCCGCCACAGCTCGCTGCGCGGCCGGTCGATGAGGGCGCGCCCGGCATGCAGGAAGCGGATGCGGTCGTCCTCGGTCGGTGTGCCGATGACATGGCTGTAGTGGCCCAGGCCGTGTTCGCGCAGCAGGGCGAGCGCGGTCTCGGTGTCCTCGTGCGCGACCTGCAGCACCACGCCCAGCTCTTCGCTGAACAGCGCGCGCAGCGGGTCGTCGTCGAGGTCGTCGAGATGGATCTCGACCCCGCAGTGGCCGGCGAAGGCCATCTCGCAGACAGTGGCGAGCAGGCCGCCGTCGGAGCGGTCGTGGTAGGCGCGGATCAGGTCGTCCTCGCGCAGAGCACGCATGGCCTCGAAGAAGTGGCGCACCGCCTCCGGGCTGTCGAGGTCGGGCGGATGATGGCCCACCTTGCGGTACACCTGGGCCAGCGCCGAGGCCGCCAGCCGGTTGCGGCCCTGGCCGAGGTCGACGAGGATCAGGTCGCTGTCGCCGAGGTCGGTGCGCAGCATGGGTGTCAGCGTGCGCCGCGCATCCTGCACCGGGGCGAAGGCCGAGACGATGAGCGACAGCGGCGCGGTCATCTCGCGTGGCTCGCCGTCCTCCTCCCACACCGTCTTCATCGACAGCGAGTCCTTGCCCACCGGGATGGCGATGCCGAGCGCCGGGCACAGCTCCTCGCCTACCGCGCGCACGGTGTCGAACAGCACGGCGTCCTCGCCCTCGTGGCCGGCGGCTGCCATCCAGTTGGCCGACAGGCGGATGTCCTCGATGCGTGCGATGTCGGCGGCGGCGATGTTGGTGATCGCCTCGCCGATGGCCATGCGGCCCGAGGCCGGGCCGTGGACCAGGGCGATGGGGGTACGCTCGCCCATCGCCATGGCCTCGCCGGTGTAGCCCTCGTAGGCAGTGAGGGTGACGGCGACATCGCTCACCGGCACCTGCCAGGGGCCGACCATCTGGTCGCGTGCCACCAGTCCGGTCACGGTGCGGTCGCCAATGGTGATGAGAAAGCCCTTGGCGGCCACCGCCGGCAGGCGCAGCACGCGTTCCGCGGCCTCCTCGGGATCGATGCCGTGAGTCTCGAACTCGGGCTTGCGGAAGGGGTGGTGGTGCACATCGCGCAGCATCTTCGGCGGCTTGCCCAGCAGCACCTCCATCGGCAGGTCCACCGGCGTGTTGTCGAAGTAGCCGTCGCCCACCACCAGGCGCTGATCCTCGGTGGCCATGCCGACCACGGCATAGGGGGCCCGCTCGCGCTGGCACAGGATTTCGAAGGCCTCCAGCCGGTCGGGGTGGATGGCCAGCACATAGCGTTCCTGGGCCTCGTTGCACCAGATCTCCATCGGCGACATGCCCGGCTCGGCGCTGGGCACGGTGCGCAGCTCGATCTCGCCACCCCGGCCGCCATCGTCGAGCAGCTCGGGAATGGCGTTGGACAGACCGCCGGCGCCGACATCGTGGATGGACAGGATGGGGTTGAGCGCACCCAGACTCACGCAGCGGTCGATGACCTCCTGGCAGCGGCGCTCCATCTCCGGGTTGCCGCGCTGCACCGAGGCAAAGTCCAGATCCTCGTCGCTGGTGCCGCTGGCCATCGACGAGGCCGCGCCGCCGCCCAGCCCGATGAGCATGGCCGGGCCGCCCAGCACCACGATCGGGGTGCCCGGCGGCAGCGGCTTCTTGTGCACGTTCTCCTCGCGGATGCTGCCCACGCCACCGGCGATCATGATCGGCTTGTGGTAGCCGCGCAGCTCCATGCCGGTGGGGCCGGGTACCCGCTCCTCGTAGGTGCGTAAGTATCCGTCGATGTTGAGACGGCCGAACTCGGTGTTGAAGGCG
>JALWNJ010000112.1 GCA_026995955.1 Gammaproteobacteria bacterium | reverse complement strand
GCTACTATGCCCGCACCATCCTCGACGCCGGCCTCGAGTACGATGTGCTGTTCGGCCCGGCCTACAAGGGCATCCCGCTGGTCTCCGCCACCGCGGTGCAGCTCGCCGAGCAGCACGGCCAGGACGGATGGCAAACTCGAGAAACTCGCGCTGATAGTCCTTCATGGCTCTTCGATGGGGTCGGGTTCGGGGGGCAGCGGCGGGCGGGGCCGGCGCGGCATGTCGATGCGCGCAAGCATACCACCATCGGCCACGAACGACTGCCCGGTAGTCCAGCCGCTGGCCTGCGAGGCGAGGAACAGGGTCAGCTCGGCGATGTCCTGCGGCCGGCCGTAGCGGCCCAGCGGGATGTGCGGGCGCCACACCGCCTCGGCCTCGGCCAGCGCCAGCGCGGTACGCTCCACCGGCACCACGCCGGGAGCCACGCAGTTGACGCGAATGCCGTGCTCTGCCCACTCCAGGGCCTGCACGCTGGCCAGCATCTCCAGCGCCGCCTTGGAGGCGGCATAGGCAGAAAAGAACTGGGTGCTGCGGCGCGCATGGATGCTGCTGTTGTGCAGGATGGTGCCGCGGATGCCGGCGTCGATCATGCGTGCCGCCACCAGCCGCGACAGCAGATAGGGGGCGCGCAGGTTCACGCCCAGCACCTCGTCCCACCAGCGGCTGCCGGCATCGAGAATGGCGGCCTTGAGCACCACCCCGGCGTTGTTGACCACCACATCGAGGCCGTCCCACTGCGCCCAGGCCGCCTCCACCAGCCGCTCGATGGCGGCCTCGGAACGCAGGTCGGCATGCAGCTTGACGGCCTCGCCGCCGGCCTCGGCCACGGCCACGGCGGTCTGCGCCGCGCCCTCGGCACGGGTGCGGTAGTGCACGACGACGCGCGCGCCCTGGGCGCCGAAGGCGCGGGCCATGGCCGCCCCCAGTCCACCGGAAGCGCCGGTGACGAGCACCCGGGCCCCTTCCAGATCCGCATAGCGTGTGGTCATGTCTGCTCCTCTGGCGATGGCATTCGGCCATCCGTCATGTGCTGATCGTCGTCCACCTCGCCACAGGGCGGCCAGCCATGTCCCCAGCGCCAGGGCAGACCGGTGCAGGGCCCGCCGCCGAGCCGCACCGCCAGGTACATGGCCTCGGCCACCTGCTGCATCAGGCGTTGCATCTCGTCCGCAGACAGACCAAGCCGCGCGGCCCACTCGTCGCCCTGCTGCCGCGCCGTGTCCAGCACGCACCGGCGCAAGGCGCGGTCGGCCGCCAGCCGCCGCCGGTAGCCGTCCTCGCCGCGCCCCTGCCAGTAGGCCCGGTCATGCGCCACGCAGCAGGGTTCCCAGGGTGGTTTTTCGCCGATCCGCTCGCGGGCACCGGGCAGGCCCCGCGCGAACACCGACCAGCCCGCCGACATGCCGCCACTGCAACCGTCGCTGGCGAAGGGCCGCACCGGCAACGGCAGGCGTTGCTGCAGCCGGGCCAGGCGCGCCATCTGTACCGACTCCACCAGCTGCAGGGCCTGCTCCAGTCCCTCGGCCGGCAGCCGGGGCGCGCACAGGCACAGCAGCAGCACGATCCATCCGCGTCTCATGGTGTCTGTCATGGCCCCATTGTACGGGATCGGGTTTGCCTTCGGCACGGCGGGCGGGGACAATCTGCGCTTTGTCCATCCGGGGAGTCCGCATGCTGCGCGTCATCAGCTTCAATGCCAACGGCATCCGCGCCGCCGCCCGCAAGGGCTTTTTCGACTGGCTGCCGGGGCAGAACGCCGACTTCGTCTGCATCCAGGAGACCAAGGCCCAGGTGCACCAGCTCGAGGATCCGGTGTTCTGGCCCGAGGGCTACCACTGCTTCTACAACGACGCCGAGAAGAAGGGCTACGCCGGCACCGCGCTGTACTGCCGGAAGGAACCGGAGGAGATCAGCAGCCACATGGGCTGCGACGAATACGACCGCGAGGGGCGCTGGCTGGAGGCGCGCTACCGGGGCCTGTCGGTGGCCTCGCTGTACGTGCCCTCGGGTTCCGCCGGCCCCGAGCGCCAGGCCTCCAAGGACCGCTTCCTCGAGTGCTTCATGCCCATCCTGAAGGGCTTCCGGCGCAAGCGGCGCGAATACATCATCTGCGGCGACTGGAACATCGCCCACAAGGAGATCGACCTCAAGAACTGGAAGCAGAACCAGAAGAACTCCGGCTTCCTGCCGCACGAGCGTGCCTGGATGGACGAGCTGTTCGGACCTGCCGGCTTCGTCGATGCCTTTCGCGTGATCAACCAGGAACCGGATCAGTACACCTGGTGGTCCAACCGCGGCCGCGCCTGGGAGAAGAACGTGGGCTGGCGCATCGACTACCAGGTCATCACGCCGAAGCTGCGCGACCGGGTGCTGGCAGTATCCATCTACAGGGAACAGCGCTTCTCCGACCATGCCCCGCTGATCATCGACTACGACCTCGAGCTCTGAGCCATGTCCCGGGAGCCCGGCCCAGCTTCCTCGTCCACGCCGGCCCCATCGGTCGCCGGAACGGGCGTGGAGGGCAACCAGCCCCGGGGCTGGCGCATCTACACCCGACCCGAGGTGCTGGCCATGGCGCTGCTGGGCCTGTCCTCCGGGCTGCCCTTCCTGCTGGTCTTCTCCACCCTGTCGGCCTGGCTGCACGATGCCGGCGTGACCCGCACCGTGATCGGCTTCTTCAGCTGGGTGGGGGTGACCTACTCCATCAAGGTGCTGTGGGCGCCGGTGATCGACCGCCTGCCGCTGCCGCTGCTGACGCGCCTGCTGGGCCGTCGCCGCAGCTGGATGCTGCTGGCCCAGCTCGGCATCGCTGTCGGGCTGTACGCCATGACGCTGGTGAACCCGGCGACGCAGACCGCCCTGCTGGCGCTGCTCGCTGTGGCGGTGGCCTTTGCCTCCGCCACCCAGGACATCGTCATCGATGCCTGGCGCATCGAGGCGGTGGCGGAGCGGCTGCAGGGTGCCATGGCCGCGGCCTATGTCGCCGGCTATCGCGTAGCCCTGCTGCTGGCCGGGGCCGGGGCCCTGTGGCTGGCCGATCTCTACGGCTGGGTGCCGAGCTATCGGGTGATGGCCGCGCTGATGGGCATCGGCATCGTCACCACCCTGCTGGTGCGCGAACCGCAGGTGTCCGTCGAGGCCGCCGCGCGGGCGCTGGAGCAGCGCCTGGAACGCCGGCTGGGGCTGTTCGACCTCAAGGGCCGCGCGCGGCTGCTCACGGCCTGGTTCGTCGATGCCGTGATCGCGCCCTTCGTCGACTTCTTCAGCCGCAACGGGCATGTCGCCTGGTGGATCCTGGCGCTGGTGGCGACCTACAAGCTGTCCGACATCACCATGGGCGTGATGGCCAATCCCTTCTACCTCGACATGGGCTACAGCAAGAGCGAGATCGCCGCCGTGTCCAAGCTGTTCGGCTTTGGCATGACCCTGTTCGGGGCCGCGCTGGGGGGCGTGCTGGTGGCACGCCTGGGGCTGCACCGCCCGCTGCTGCTGGGCGCCGTTCTGGTGGCGGCCACCAACCTGCTGTTCGCCACCCTGGCCCTGATGCCGCACGACCTGCTGTGGCTCACCGTCGTCATCAGCGCCGACAATCTGAGCGGCGGCATCGCCACCTCGGCCTTCATCGCCTGGCTGTCGAGCCTGACCAGCGTTGCCTACACCGCCACCCAGTATGCCCTGTTCAGCTCGCTGATGACCCTGCTGGCCAAGCTCATCGGTGGCTTCGCCGGCGTGGTGGTGGACAGCCAGGGCTACTTCGTTTTCTTCCTCTATGCCGGCCTGCTGGGCCTGCCCGCGATCCTGCTCAGCCTGCAGCTGCCGCGCCTGCACGCCCGCCTGCGCGCTTCCCGACCAGACCCTGACACAGATCATTCACCTGGCCCTTCCGGGCGTGTATGATGCGCGCCCAAAACGGGAGCAAGGAAGAGATGCCAGAGGAAAACCATCACCGCAGGCGGCACGAGCTGAACCGCCTGCTGCTGCGCCTGCAGGACGCCCTGCATGGCGACATGGGCCTCTCGGCTGCACTGCAGCTGATGATCCAGGAGCCGGTCTATCGCGAGGAGGTCCTGTCCCGCGCCGAGCTGCTCGGCAACGACGAGATCCGCAGCCTGGTCACCCAGATTCGCCGGCTGGAGGAAGATTCCGGACGGGCAAACCGGGCCGCCTGAGTCGGCCGGCCACCCGCACGGCAACTGCCGAACACTTGCTCTGGATCAGGTTGCGGGACCACAACGCACTGCTAGAATGACCGGGTCTTCGATGGAGGCAAGCCCCATGTCCGAGCCCTTTGCCGAGCTCATCGGCCAGTCACCCGAACTGAAGAGCGTCATCCGCGCCGCGCAGCTGGTGGCACGCACCGATGCCACCGTACTGATCGAGGGCGAGACCGGCACCGGCAAGGAACTGCTGGCTCGCGGCCTGCACCAGGCCAGCCGCCGCGCCGACGGGCCCTTCGTTGCCATCAACTGTGCTGCCCTGCCCGAGAGCCTGGCCGAGGCCGAACTGTTCGGCCATGCGCGCGGCGCCTATACCGGCGCCGGCGAGGCGCGCCCGGGTTTCGTGCGCCAGGCCGCCGGCGGCACCCTGTTCCTCGACGAGGTGGGCGAGTTGCCGCTGGCGGTTCAGGCCCGCCTGCTGCGTCTGCTGGAGGCGGGCGAGATCCAGCCCCTGGGCGAACACCGCGTGCAGAGGGTGGACCTGCGCATCGTCGCCGCCACCCACCAGCCGCTGGAACGGCTGGCGGCCGAGGGCCGCTTCCGTCGCGATCTGTTCTACCGGCTGGCCGTAGTGCCCCTGCAGCTGCCGCCGCTGCGCATGCGCCATGGCGACGTCCTGCTGCTGGCCGAGCACTTCCTTGGCCATTTCTCGCGCCAGCACGACCTGCCCCGGCCGCGCCTGACGGCTGCGGCACGCGCCCGCCTGGCCGCGGCCGACTGGCCCGGCAACGTGCGCGAACTGCGCAACCTGTGCGAACGCCTGTGCATCCTCATGCCGGGCCGCACCCTGGATGCCGGCAACCTGCCGCTGGCGGATTCCCGTGCCGAAAGCGATGCCACCGTCATGCCCACCCTGCAGCTGGCACGGCTGGAGCGCGAGGCCATCCGCCAGGCCCTGGCCCGCTGCGGCGGCAACAAGACCCGCGCCGCCCGCCTGCTGGGCATCAGCCGCGACACCCTGAACTACCGCCTGCGCAAGCTGGCTCGCGCCGGAGGATTCTGAACTCCCGCACCGGACCGGATCGTACGAATTGGCATCATTGCCGCCCATCCCTTATGCTCCGGTATCAGCCGCCGGAAGAGCGGCAATGGCCGGATAAGGAGTTCGGATGCGCAGCCTCGCCATCATCCTGTTCAGTCTGCTCGCCCAGATCGCCGTCTCTGCGCCGCAAAAACGCTGCCTGTACATCAATTCCTACCATACCGGCTATGCGTGGTCGGACGGCATTCGCAAGGCCCTGCAGGCCGAGCTGGAAGGCCTCTGCACGCTGCGCGAGGAACAGCTCGACAGCAAGCACCATCCCGAGCCCTCCTTTCTGAAACGGCGCGCCCGTGCCATCATGCAGGTAGTGAAGGACTGGCAGCCCGATCTCATCATCGCCTCGGACGACAACAGCATCCGCTGGGTGGTGCAGCCCTGGCTGCGCGACAGCGACATCCCGGTGGTATTCTGCGGCCTCAACTGGTCGATGGCCGAATACGGCCTGCCCTACCGCAACACCACCGGCATGATCGAGGTGGCCCCCATCCGTCCCCTGTTCCGTCAGGTCAAGCGCATCGTGCGCCCTGCGCGGCAGGCGCTGTACATCGACACCGACAATCTCACCGGCCGCAAGGACCTCGAACGGCACCAGCGGGTGGGCAGTCAGCTCGGCATCCAGGTGGATGGCCGCCTGGTCCATGACCTGTCGGAATGGAAGGCCGCGCTTGCCGCCGGACAGGACTACGATTTCATCATCCTCGGCAGCTCCAGCGGCATCCGGGGCTGGCAGGCCGAGGCCGCGGCACGGCAGGTGCGGCGACACAACAAGCGCCTGGTCGTCACCGTCTATCGCTGGATCATGCCCCTGGCGCACTACGGGCTGGTCAAGCTGGCCTCGGAACAGGGCCGCTGGGCCGGGCTCACCGCCGCCACCCTGCTCCAGGGACGGCTGCAACCCGCCGACATCGCGGTCATCGCCAATCGCGAATGGGATGTGTGGACCAATCCGGCGCTCATGCGGACCAATGACATCGACATCCCCGCCACCCTGCTCGACAAGGCCAAGCAGGTGCCGTCGCCATGAGCCGCCCCACCCCCCAAGCC